>CAYFOB010000069.1:4978-11995 GCA_964344525.1 uncultured Thiomargarita sp. | reverse complement strand
AACAGCCTCTCAAGGTTTACCAAACCTTGAAGGTTTTTGAGTGAAATTCTAATCCCGTAGCCATGGTGCTATATTTTCCTGATCTGGATTGACTTCCCCAAGCACCTCCCACATTTCTTTTCGCCACCCACCTGAAGGATCAATACCATCCCAAGCGGATTCAATCGCGAACATAAGAGAATTCTGAAGCCCCTTGTTTTCTTCCAACACGGCTCGGAAATGAGGTACGATTTCTTCTCCCACGGGCGAACCCATTTTCCCCAAAGTTTCAGCAGCAGCACTACGAATACTGATGTCAAGACTTTTTTTCCGCAACACCTTGACAAGATAAGGGATTAGGTTACGCGCTTCTTTTCCACGCGCCCAGGATGGCTCAATTAAAGTTAACAATTCATCGGCAACCTGACGAATATCACTTTCGTTATTGACCCGCGCCTTTATAAGATCAGAAATTGTACAACGCGCCGCATCAATATGTGACCAATTAGGATCCGTTTTATCCAAGACTTTTAAGGCTTCAGCGGCCAGTTGGCGGCGGCTATCACTGCCCTCATCTAATCGCGCTTCTACGATAGAAGGTACTGTTTTTTCGGCAGCCGGATCAATTTGACTTAATAATTTTGCAGCACCACTACTCACCTCCAAACGGCTATCTGTTTTTGCTTTCACAAGAATAGGAATTTGGCGACGAGCCGTTTCACTTTGTGCCCATTGGGGATCAAGTTTGTCTAATAAGGCAGAAGTCATGTGGCGAACAGTGGTGTCACTATGGATCAAGGCTTTTACGAAAGCTATCACAAGAAATGAGATGATTTTTTCAGGGGCTTTTTCTGCTTGTTCCCATTGTTGAGGTTCAAGGTTCTCTAAAAAAGCGGCTGCTGTCTGGCGTGCATTAGTATCGCTATTGAGCAACTCTTTTACAAAAAAAGGAATCGCACTGCTCGTCTCTTTAGTATTTTGTAGCCACTTTGGGTCAATTTTATTTAAAGAGGCCACAGCTACGCGGTTGAGATGAAGATCATTATCAGCTAGGAGTGTCAATAAAGAAGGGATAACAGTCGCCGCGCTGGCCCCTATTTCTCCTAAAGTCATTGCTGCGGCACGGCGAAGTTTTAGATCATTCTCTTCCGACAAACTTTTTTCCAAATAAGGAAGAGCATCTACAGCATTTTTTCCCAATTTTCCCAAACCTTTTGCAGCGACGGTGCGAACAGAGCGATCAATCTCCTTATCACCTAATATTGTTATGAGATAAGGAACAGCCTGTGAATTAAATTTTGTTATTTTTTCAGTCGCATCAATTTTTTGTTCGTTATCATACTCAGGCGATGTACATATGTTTAATAACTTTTCAAGCGCCTTGCTATGTCTAAAAAAAGGCTTGCCTAAACGCATCAAAAATCACCTCCGATCATGGTGAAATTGTCTGAATCAGAATTTTCATATTTTAAAGAAAATTCTGATTCAGACAATTAATTTGGGGGCTCTGAAATCTTAAAAATTGATTTTTATTTTTTTGCATCAAGCGATTGACTTTGCAAATGCCCTCCTGGATCAATTTTCTTTAAAGCGTTTTCTATTTCCCAGCGAAGACGTTTATCACCGGTTTCATTTTGCACCTTCACGAGATCAGGAACAGTTTCTGCTTGTTTCATATTCCCTAAAACTTCGGCCGCTGCACAACTGATATCACTATCATCCATCGCCAACGCTTTGACAAGAGAAGGGATAGCACGACGAGCAATTTTGCGCCGTGCCCAAAATGGGTCAATTTTCGTTAAGATTTCATCAGCACCATTGCGGATATCTTTGTCACTATTGACCAACGCAGCCACGAGATAAGGGATGCTAAGAAGAGCCGTTTTGTTTTGTGGCCATTTGGAGTAAATTTTATTTAAAACCTCAAAAGCTTCAGTGGCTACCTGACGATTATCTTGATTAGTTCCTGTTCGTCCTTTCACTAAAGAGGGGATGGTTTTGTCAGCCATGGGATCAATTTTTCTTAAGGCATCTTTAGCAACTTTGCGAACAGATTCATTGCTATCAACCATCGCTTTCACAAGATAAGGAATTGCGCGAAGTGTCCCTTCGCTTTCTGTCCATTGGGCATCAATTTTATCTAAGGTCGTATTGATAGCCTTACCCATTTCAAGATTCTCACTCTCAGATAACGCTTTTACAAGACAATAGATTGCATCACGCGCACTATTGCTAGACAACCATTGGGGGTCAAGTTTCTCTAAATTCACAGCCGCATAAGCACAGCGGTTAGCGTCATTATAGTTATCAACCGCTTTGTTAAGATGAGAAATGGCAGAACGAGCGTCTGTTATTTGCCACCACTGCGGATCAATTTTCTTGAGAGCTGAAGCTGTGACTTGACGAACCTCTTTTTCAAAATCTACCAAATTTTTCACCAGTTCAGGAACAGCACTCACCGCCGTTGGTCCAATTTTTCCCAAAGTATCAGCGGCCGCGTAACGAATCTGACTTTCATTCTCTGTCAATGCTTTTATAATATAAGGAATAACATCATTCACCCCTTCGTTTTGAGACCATTGCTGATCAATTCTTTCATCTAAAGCAATAGCCGCAGCCCAACGAACACTATTATTAGTATCAACCAACGCTTTGACAAGAGATGGAATCGCTGGCACAGCTGCTGATCCAATTTCTCCCAAAGCTTCGATGATAGCACGACAGGTAGTACTACTTTGATTTGCATCTAGCGCGGTCATAAGAGGATGAACAGCAGATGAACCGAATTTCACTAAGGCCTCAACTGCAAGTCGTTGTTCTCCTTCTGAATAATCAGGTGATTTACAAATTTCCGCCAACTCATCAAGCGTCTTGCCACGCCCCTTTAACAGATTAAGATATAAACGATTCGCAATACCAAGCACATAAGCGCCTATCAACAACCGAAATGAAGCCCCTAACAACACTAATCCCCATTTATAGCGACCGTCTTCGTGCTTCATGTCCACGCTGTGAAGTTCATTTTCCCAGCCAAATATCTCAAAGGCATCTCCAATATCTAATGTGCGTAATATATTTTCTAAGGGCCATAAAAACCAATTAGACAGTGCCCAACCATCGCTTATTGCCACAATAACAATTATCCCAACGGCTCCTCCCAATGCCCATAGACGAAGCTGTATAAGCTGTTCAAGCTTCTTACCGAACCAGTCCATAAATTTTTTGAGGGAGGAATTTTTTTGCTCAGCCGCACGATTACTAACAGCTATAAAAATGGCTCCCAACAGAAAAACATCCACCATCAAATGCATACTCACAAGCACAGCCCCAACTAAAGTACTTTCATGGCTGATATTCAGATAATAGTTAAGGTTAAAGGTGGACCCCATCAAACTGATTGTTTCAATTTCATAATCGCCAATAAAATCCACGACATCAAGTGCCCGTAGAATATGCATTGCTATCAAGATTACCCAATCAGGCCAAGTGATTTGAAAATCATAAGAAAAATGATGCTCGCCAAGTATATCGTGAATCAAAAGACACAAGAGACCAAAGAGCACTAATTGAATAACGTTAAGAAGCAGCAAACTGAGGGTAATTGTTCCTTGACGAAACAACTCAATCAACGAAAAAAGAAAATTGAAACAGATCAGAAAGGCAGTGACCCAAAGTAATATCTGAGTTTCAGGTAAAACAAAAGTTGCTACAAAATAGGCAACTGACAGTAGCGTGAGTGCATAGACAATATATTGATTCAATGTTTTTTTCATCATTTAACTCTCATAGTATAGATCGAGGCGCTATGAGCTCTTTACAAAGTGTTTCGGGAATGGCGTAGTGAATTCCCGAAACAAAAAGTTTATTAGCCACACGAAGTATAGAACTTTACAATGTTTGTAAAGTTAGCCCTTTGCTCATTTATCTATTTCGGTGATAACCCAATGTTGGTTCTCACCATTGCCCTGTGCATATTGAACAATATTATCGTTCTTTTCTGACACTGTGAGTATCAAACCGCTATGTTTGCACTGAAGAACAAAACTACCCTCATCGCTTGGAATCAATTTCCATTTTTGGGTATCTGCACCGAGGCATTGATTTTGGTGGACTTTTGCGTTGTTCTTCATTGAGTTAGAAGACACATCTAAGCATTTTTTACTTCTCACTGAAAAAATGTGATAATAGCCTTGATCTACGCCGCCTAAAGCCTGAAAACGCCATTGTTGATTTAACCCTCCCCGCCAATTATCTTGACGAATCAGCGTTCCATCCTTCAGGGAACCTTGTGGCACATAAATGAATTTTCCGCTACTGAGCGATTTCATACTGTAAACCTTGGTAGTTTCCAATAACTCAGCTTCTTCAAAATCTGAAGGCGTCGTCTTTTCAATAGTTTGCTCAAGCTTTTGACGTTGCTTTCGTTCCTCGCTCAATTGTTCCAAGCTTGTTGCCAATTTGTGTTTTGTATTTTCTAATAATTGTTCGAGTTGTTGACGTTGCTTTTGTTCCTCACTCAATTGTTCCAAGCTTGTCGCCAATTCGCGTTTTTTTTCTTCGAGAGAGAGTTTTGCTTGTTGACGTTGTTCTTGTTCTTTTTGATATATTTCATCCAATTGGCGCTGAGTGTCTTCAAGAGAGAGTTTGACGTCTTGATATTGTTTTTGCTTCTGGCTCAGTTGATCCGATATTGCAGTCAATTCGCGTTTCTTCTCTTCTAAAGAATGTTCGACTTTTTGACGTTGCTCTTCCTCCCTTTTATATTGCTTGGACATTTCCGCCAGTTGGCGATGGGTGTCTTTAAGAGAGTGTTCTATTTTCTGATGTTGTGCTTGCTGATGGTTCAGTTGATCTGAGGTTGCTGTCAAATCACGTTTTGTATTCTCAATAGAGTGTTCAGCTTGTTGACGTTGCTTTTGCTCACGGCTCAGTTGTTTTGAAGTGGCCATCAATTCACGTCTTGTCTGATCAATAGACTGTTCAGCTTGTTGACGTTGCTTTTGCTCACGGCTCAATTGTTTTGAAGTGGCCGCCAATTCGCGCCTTGTCTGTTCAAAAGATTGTTCAGCTTGTTGACGTTGCTTTTGCTCACGATTCAGTTGTTTAAAAGTGCCAGTTAATTCGCGTTTTATCTGATCGAAAGACTGTTCAGTTTGCTGACGTTGCTTTTGTTCACGGCTCAGTTGTTTTGAAGTGGCTGTCAATTCGCCTTTGGTTTGTTCAAAGGACAATGAAGTTTGTCGACATTGAAGCCCTATTACAATTAAACAAAAAATGCCAACAATGGCCGCTAATAAAATATCCATACTTTCTGCTCCTAACCTAACGCCTAATTCAGACGTAATAAGTAATATTAATCTCCTAAAGATTTTCACACAAGAATGAGCATGTATTAGCTTTGCTATTGTCGTAGGTTGCAAACCCCGTTCGATACGCACAAGCCAAGTTAATATAAATAAAGCTTCATCTTGAGGCTTTCAATGCTGTCATCAAGCTATTTGTATCAAATAATGGATAACTTATTGTTTTTTATATATATTTTTTAGTTAATCTATTTGTGCGATGCCTTTGGAATGAGCGTCTTTTATCTAAAAGATTTTCTATTATATAATATCAATAATTCAACAAATTAAAAATATGATAACTGATAACTGATAACTGATATCGAACTTGTTAAATTGATCAAGTTGTATGATAATGTTCTATTTTTGTTTAATCGATTGAAAAAAGTCTTAATTAATTCAGTTTATAAAAGCATGTACAATTGTTATTAACATCCAAGCCACAGGAGAAATCAATGCCATCGCGTAAAGAACTTGCTAATGCTATTCGTGTCTTGAGCATGGATGCTGTACAAAAGGCGAATTCTGGTCATCCCGGTGCGCCAATGGGTATGGCAGATATTGCCGAGGTGTTGTGGAACGATTATATGAACCACAACCCCGCTAATCCAAATTGGGCTAACCGTGATCGTTTTGTCCTGTCTAACGGGCATGGGTCAATGCTGATCTATTCTATACTACATCTAACAGGTTACGATTTGCCAATAGCGGAAATCAAGAATTTCCGTCAATTGCATTCTAAAACGCCAGGGCATCCTGAATATGGCTATGCCCCTGGCGTTGAAACCACAACGGGACCATTGGGACAAGGTATAGCCAATGCAGTGGGAATGGCGATTGCTGAAAAAGTTTTAGCAGGACAGTTTAATCGCCCCAATCATAATATCATTGATCACCATACCTATGTCTTTTTAGGCGATGGCTGTATGATGGAAGGCATTTCTCACGAAGCTTGCTCATTGGCAGGCACATTGGGGCTTGGTAAATTGATTGCCTTTTATGATGATAACGGGATTTCGATTGATGGTGAAGTTAAAGGCTGGTTTACCGATAATACGCCGCAACGTTTTGCCGCTTACGGTTGGCATGTGATCGAAAATATAGATGGTCATGATGCTGAAGCCGTTAAAGAAGCTGTAGAAGATGCACGCTCACATAATGATAAACCAACTCTGATTTGTTGTAAAACAATCATCGGTTGGGGTTCTCCGAATAAGCAAGGTAAGGAATCCTGTCATGGGGCCGCTTTGGGAAATGATGAAGTCGCTTTAGTTAGAAAAAAGATTGGTTGGGAACATGCGCCATTTGTCATACCTGACGATATTTCTCAGGGGTGGGATGCGAAAGCTAAAGGGGCTCAGCTTGAAGCTGACTGGATTGAAAAATTTGGGGCCTACGAAAAAAGTTATCCTGATCTCGCCGCTGAATTGAAACGTCGCTTAAACGGTGATTTACCCGAATATTTCTTGGAAAAAGCTGATACGTTTATTTCCAGCGTCGATGCGAAGGCAGAAAAAATTGCCTCACGTAAAGCGTCACAAAATGCCCTCAATGGTTTAGGGCCATTGTTACCAGAATTTATAGGTGGTTCAGCAGATTTAGCAGGCTCCAACCTCACAATTTGGTCAGGCTGCAAGGGTATTCAAAATCATGAGGGGGGTAATTATATTTATTACGGTGTGCGTGAATTTGCGAT
>CAYFOB010000069.1:0-4918 GCA_964344525.1 uncultured Thiomargarita sp. | reverse complement strand
GCGCAACGTTTCTGATTTTTTCTGAATATGCCCGCAATGCTCTACGCATGTCGGCATTGATGAAAACTCGTTGTATTTTTGTTTATACGCATGACTCCATTGGTTTAGGTGAGGATGGTCCCACCCATCAACCAATTGAGCAAACGGCGACATTGCGTTTGATACCCAATATGTCTGTTTGGCGGCCTTGTGATGCGGTAGAATCGGCTGTGGCTTGGAAAATGGCGGTTAAACGCAAAGAAGGACCGAGCAGTTTGATATTCTCTCGCCAAGGTTTACCACACCAACAGCGCACCGTGGAGCAGTTGGAGCTGATTGAGCGGGGGGGTTATATTTTGTCAGATTGTGACGGTACGCCAGATACGATTATTATTGCCACCGGCTCTGAGGTTGATCTTGCAATGGGGGCAGCAAAACAATTGACTGAAAAAGGCAAGAAAATCCGGGTAGTGTCCATGCCAAGCACCGATTTTTTCGATGCTCAAGAACAGACGTATCGTGAATCGGTGTTGCCGTCCGCTGTAACAGCACGGGTTGCAATAGAGGCCGGAGTCACCGATGGTTGGGTGAAATATGTTGGTTTACAGGGTAAAGTTGTTGGTATTAATAAGTTTGGAGAATCTGCCCCCGCTGATGATCTCTTTAAGGTGTATGGTTTAACTGTGGACAATGTTGTTAAGACAGTTGAAGCGCTCCTTTCATAAATACAAGTTCGAGGCTAATAGGAGAAAACGCGATGCCAATAAAGGTAGCAATCAATGGCTATGGTCGTATTGGTCGTAATGTGTTACGCGCTTTGTATGAAGCAAAACGTACAAATGAAATTTCAATTGTTGCCATTAATGACTTAGGCGATGCCAATACCAATGTCTACTTGACTAAGTATGACTCGGTACATGGGCCTTTTAGAGGTGACGTTTCGATAGAAGGCGATAACATGGTGGTCAATGGCGATAAAATCCGTGTCTTGTCTGAACGAGACCCGGCGTCTGTGCCTTGGGGTGAGATGGATGTTGATGTCGTGTATGAAAGTACTGGTATATTCAGCAACAAGGAAAAAGCCAGCGCTCATTTAAAAGGGGGCGCAAAAAAGGTTATTATTTCGGCACCTGGCGGCAAAGATGTTGATGCTACTATTGTTTATGGGGTGAATCACAAAATCCTCAAGGCCAGCGATACTGTGATTTCCAACGCCTCATGCACCACAAATTGCTTAGCACCTGTGGTTAAACCTTTGCATGATAAAATTGGTGTTGTGCATGGTTTGATGACTACGATCCATTCATATACCAACGACCAAGTACTCACCGACGTTTATCATAAAGATTTACATCGTGCTCGTTCTGCCACGCATTCTATGATTCCCACTAAGACAGGGGCAGCAGCAGCAGTCGGTTTGGTTTTACCAGAACTGAATGGTAAATTGGATGGTTTTGCAATCCGTGTTCCAATCATCAATGTGTCAGTTATCGATTTAAGCTTTGTGGCTGCCCGTGAGACGAGCAAAGAGGAAATTGATCAAATTTTGAAAGAAGCCAGTGAGGGCGAATTAAAAGGCGTGTTGGCTTACAATGACGAACCATTAGTGTCGGTGGATTTCAACCACACTACCGTATCTTCTACTTATGATTCTACCTTAACTAAGGTAATGCGTGGCACTTTGGTGAAAGTGTTGTCGTGGTACGATAATGAGTTTGGTTTTTCTAATCGTATGTTAGATACGACAGTAGCGTTAATGAACGCGAAGTAAGAAACGCGCATGACTTAGAACAATGAGAAACCAAGTTTTTTGAAAAAACTTGGTTTCTTAATTATTTTTTTGGATTGATGCGGTTACGTCTGAAAAAAAAATTCAACCAAAAATACAAACTATACAAAAAAAGCGGCGCATCAATTAAATGATCCCAAAAATTGCTGCTTTGGTACCACCCCAAATTGTATGCTAAAGAAGCAAGGCATAGGGCTAACAACAATCCATAATAACCACGCCACAAAGCCAATAATCCAACGGCTGATGTAAAAGCAACTAAACTCCAACCTACCGCAGTATAAGCATATCCCCAACTATAAAAATCAATAGCAAGTGGACTCAACGAAGTTGAATACAGCAACAAACCGAGCAGGCTGGACAAAGCCATTATTGCCCAAAAGTCGTGAGTTTTAAGACTCCTAAAAGGAGTTAACTTGGCTAAAAGCCCATGACTGAGCAATAATAAGGTGGTGACACTGAGTTCGCCGAATAAAGAAAATAAAAACGCTGCCAGAGTGGTTCCAGCGACAGGTAAAAACATCAATCCCAATATGACAACGATGATCAAAACTTTGTTGGTTGTTCCCAAACGCTGGCAAAAATTAATCACAAAAAGCGAACATAACAGGTACATGCTGATAAAACCGAGGGCACTCATTATCAACTTCCTTGACTTTGCAACCAAGCCTCATTAAAAATGAGGTGCTTAATATGTGTACGATGCCAAGTGTAAAGTAAATGAATATCACCATGATCATCGCGCACTAAATAAGGGTAGGAAAACTCAGGCATTTTTTTTGAATCAGTTGTTTCTTCCACCGTGTAATTCCACCCATCCCCATCAGTTGCTAACATTAAATTTTCACGTTCTGACTCTGAATTATTAAAAGCAATCAATGTGGAGCCATTAGAGAGTTTAAGTGTGGCTATTGCAGCATCCGGATTCGCCAATTTCATTTCTGCTTGTGGTTGCCAGCTCACTCCACCATCTTGGGTAATGGCACGATAGATACGCTTTTTAGAGGTCCCTGATGCGCGTAAGTATGCGGTGGCTTCTTTAGCTGAATGCACCGCTAGGCTAGGTTGTATTGTTCCCTGAACATGTGAAAGACGCGCTTTGTGTAATACTTTTCCTTCAAAACTAACGCGCAGAAATTCCCCAAACTTAGCAACAAATTCGTGATAGATTGGTAAGCCAATAACATGCTTTGAAAGCGTAATTGGTCTTCCTTTTACCAAGGTGCTAATATTAACGAAAGGAGAAGTCACCAAAATATTAGCATTACTCCAGTGCTCCCCATCATCATCAGAGCTCATGTAATTGATTTGGCTTCCCGCCCATCCCCCATGAGAAACGGTCACAAAAAAGAGCCATAAACGACCACTTGGGTCTCGATGCAATAAAGGATTACCAATTTTGCGTACATAGATGCCCAGTTGTTCAGCAGCTATTGCACAATCCATGATCGGTTTTGCATGGCTCCAGCTATTTTGATAACGGGCTTGGTAAAGCTTAACATCCTTAGCGCCTTCACGGCTTCCGCCATACCAAACCGCTAAGAGACCTCCTGCAATAGGTGCCGCTGTAGCTGCATGAACTTGTGCGACAAGTGGCTTTTTTTCGACAAAATTTGCTCGAAAAAAAGCAGTGTCACTACCATTGGGAGGAGAAATCATCACAAAAAGACGCCCCGATTCGGCATTGCTGCGCTGGAAAATCGTGAGACTCAAGCTACATAGCATGGTTAGGAATAGGATTGTTCCCCCAATTTTTTGTTTCATTCCATTTCTGCCCTATTGTTATGGAGAAGATAGCCTCGTGCGACTAGCATTCCCCTTGCCCAACGTTCCATTTGTGCTGCCAACTCAGGATGTTTTTTACTATGATCAATTCCACGCTCTTTGTCATTAAGATCAATAAGTTGGGTGGTTTCGCCTTTTATCATCAACAAAAAATCTCTTTTTATCGCGCCGTACCAATCGTCGTTATAAACGAAGGCCATGTTTTCTACGATGGTTTGCGAATCCCACAAGCTTCTACCTAAAGAAACGGTTTCATAGTTGAGCCCTGCCAATGTTGCAGCCGTGGGCATCACATCTACCAAGCTTGCGGCAGTTTTTACTCGTTTGGCTTTGTCAATAATACCAGGGGCGTAAATTAAAAAGGGAACATGAACCGCACTCAGATTGTAATTATCTAGACCAGGTTTCATATACGGGGCATTGTGGGTGGCATCATTGTGATCGCCAAACATCATGATTATGGTGTTGCCATAAAAACTGGAATTTTTGAACAGATCAAGAAATCTGCCGATGTTAAAGTCCAAAAAATGCACCGCATTAAATTGTTCATTGCTAATAAAACTGTTGGCTTTCAGTAACGCATCGTCCAGTTTTTTGATCTTGAAACCATCGTTGTCCTTAGGAATGGTAAATGGTCGGTGGCTAGCAGCTGTTTGAATATAGGCCAGAAAGGGACCTGTTTTGGCTATTTTTTTTAAGTCTGCCATAGATTCTTTAAATAGGTTTAAATCAGAGATACCCCAAACATCCTCTATTGGCGCTTTCCAGTATCCTTCTTCTTTTAAATTCAAATCTCGAATATTGTTGAGTAACACACCACGAATATTGGCCCAACCGGCATTACCTCCCAAAAAATAATGACGTGTATAGCCTTCAAATTGGTTCCAGATCGGGGTTTGATCTACGATAGCGGGATTGCGGGTTGCAGTGGTCGTGCGACTAAAATCGGGCAAACTGAACATGCTAGCAAAAACGGTACGCGCTGTACCTGCTTTAGGTACATAAAAATTTTCAAAAAAGAGGGACTCGTTTGCCAATTTGTCCAAATTCGGTGTTGCGCCCAATGGGTTGCCAAAAGCACCCAAGCGGTTTGCGCCCAGTGACTCTAACATAATAAAAATGATGTTAGGTTGTTGAGCAAGCTGTTGATCTCCCTTAATTTGGCGTTTGAAAGCCACATTTTCATTAGGCAGGGCAAAATAATCTTTTAATGTTGGATAATAGGGCTTAATATCATCCAGTGTATAGCTTTCGTGTTGGCTACGCAGACTGCTTGTAAAATACTCTATGGGATTAGATGCAAACATGCCAACTTTAGAGGCTGTTTTGGAAAAAATGAAAAGTCTTTTTCAGAAAACGAGAAAG
>CAYFOB010000068.1:3812-12149 GCA_964344525.1 uncultured Thiomargarita sp. | reverse complement strand
TCGCGGGCCCCGATTTGAAGGTAATTGAAGACATTGGACGACAAATTGAAACCGTCGTCATGCAAGTTCCTGGCACCACTTCTGCCTATTCAGAACGCGTCGCTGGCGGACGTTACATCGAAATCATCCCTGACAGAGTCAAAGCCGCACGTTTAGGCTTAAATATTGCCGACATCAACGCCGTCATCAGCGCTGCGGTGGGTGGCATGAATATCACCGAAACCATAGAAGGACTAGAACGTTATCCGGTGAACATCCGTTTGCGTGATGACTTAGAAAACTTAAAAGAATTGTTGCTAGTCACACCCACTGGTGCCCAAATCTCCTTAGCACAAGTGGCTGAAATCAAAATTGTCGATGGTCCCCCCATGCTCAAAAGTGAAAATGCCCGACTCAATGGCTGGACATTTGTAGACATTCGCGGTGTTGATGTGGGCACCTACGTCCAACAAGCCCAACAAGTGGTACGTGAACAAGTCAAACTACCCCCTGGCTATTCAATCACCTGGTCAGGACAATATGAATACATGCTACGTGCCCAAGAAAAATTAACCCAAGTCGTCCCACTAACCCTCTTTATCATCTTGCTACTACTCTATTTAACCTTTGGCAACATGAGTGAAGCCGTATTAGTGATGGTAACACTCCCATTTGCCTTAGTTGGCGGCTTTTGGCTCATCTTCTTGTTAGGTTACAACATGTCCGTAGCCGTTGGCGTAGGATTCATAGCCCTAGCAGGTGTTGCGGCAGAATTTGGTGTTGTGATGTTAGTTTATTTAGATAACGCCATCAACGAATTTAAAGCCAAAAACCAGCTCAATAACCGCAAAGACTTAAAAGCCGCATTAATGGAAGGTGCGGTTTTACGAGTTCGCCCCAAAGCGATGACAGTTGCGGTGATTATTGCGGGACTCTATCCAATTATGCAAGGACATGGCACTGGCTCGGAAGTGATGCAACGGATTGCTGCGCCGATGGTGGGAGGAATGATTACGGCACCGTTGCTGTCGTTGTTTGTGGTGCCGGCGGTTTATTTGTTGTGGAAAGGGCGGGAGGTTACAAAGTCCAACTAATTAAGATTTTTTTTTCATAAGGAGACTACCTCTTTAGGTGCTTAGCCACCTAGATTTTTATTTCTGATAATGTCTATTATACTGCGCACCGTCACAATTAAAGCGCAATTTATGGCGATGCACAGTAGCCCCTGAGTACCAAAAATTTTAAAATTCTGTCATTTTTTTTAATAAAGAATCTATCATGTTTAAAAAATTCACCCTAAAAAATTACCGAACCCATCTTGATACCACCCTTGATTTAAAAGGGCTGACACTCCTCATCGGGGGTAACAATTCAGGCAAAAGTAATTTGCTGGCAGGCATTCAACATTTTGCCCAATTAATTAGTAATCCAAAAGTGGAAAAAGATGATTATTTTCTACATAAGCATTATTTAGATACAGCCAATACGCCAATGGTTTTTGCTTGCGAATGGGAAAATGCAACAGGTAGTGTGGTTTATCAAATAGAACTTTATGCGTTAAGCGAAGATGATGTGGCTTGTCGAGAAAAAATTGAATTTTCAATTGCAAATTTTCACCGCACCCTAGAACAGGGATATGTCCAAGTTTCACAAGAAATCTCATTGAAAACGCAATTTGACAATTTGTCAAGCGTCGAAAAGCAACTGATTGATGACTTTTTTCAGTCGTTGGCGCAGGTATATTCTTACAATCTACATCCTGCTTTCTTAAAAGGAGTCATTAAACCACAGCAACACAAGGAGATTGATTACGCCAATCTGAATATCCATCGTGATTTAGGGAGAGAAGGTGCCAAGTGTTAGTTCTAATGAGTTTTTAAAGAAACTGTAACTTAAGGAGATAACAAGTGGAATTTATTGCAAAAGCGATTGAAACAACGGGCATTGTAGATAGCCAACGTAGATTATTATTAGATGAGTCGCTTCCCATGGCTGATAAAAGTCGTGTGCGCGTTATTGTGTTAGAAGCAGATGAGCATACTATACGTTTATCTAAATAAAAAATCTTCAAAACCCTTAAGTCCAGCCCAGCGACTGACAACCGCTATTCTCAAATATCAACACGGTGAAATTTCTCAAGAAAAGGCGGCTGAAATGGCAGGATTAAACCGTCGAGATTTTCTTTTGGCACTGGCTCGTGAAAAACGCGATGTGTTTGTTGTAGATTTTGATGACTTAAAAGAGGAATTAGCTCGTGGTTAAACGTCCCGTTATTGATGCATCTCCTTTAATTTTTTTGAGCAGGGCTGGCAAACTTGATTTGTTGCAACAGGTAGTCAATACAGATGTTGTTGTACCTGTTGCAGTAGAAACTGAAATTCAACAATATGGAAAAGATGATGTCACCGTGCAGGCAGTTGCCCAAACCGACTGGTTTTATCCTTTTAATAACTCATCCCTGTAGTTTAACACCCCAAAACCCTCCCAAAAGACTGGTTATTCCTTTTGATATTTCATTTCTAGCGTTCTGTTTTTATCCGTTTCAAAAAGGTTGATTTTGAATGTTTCTATTGCAAGTTCAACGTCTGATTTGACATGTTTTTCTACCAGCACATCAAATTTGTCGGAAACATCTGTTCTGCTTCGTTTGCCTTCTTTGACTTCTCGTAATTGGTATTTTTGTTCTTCTTCTGCTTCGCATAATTCTGTGCGTTCTTCTCCATCAATTGATAGGTACACGCGGTAATTGGTTTTGAAGGTTTTTTTGCGAGCCATTTCGTAGTGTTTGGGAAAGTCTGCAGCTGCGGCTTCTCCCTTTTCTTCGAGCTTTTTGAGGAATTTGACATTGTCTGTGATGCCCATTTCTTTGCAGATTTGGGGAATATTGGTTGAATTGGCAAGGTGTGCCATCAGCAATTGTGTGAGGATTTTTCGTGTGTCTTGCCGAACTATGATTTGGTTGCCATTGAATACGGTGTGTTGCATGTACAGTTGGTCATAAACAAAAAAATGTCCACGTTTTGCGAGCGCTAAGTCTAGAAGTTTGACAAAGCCTTTGGTCACTTGTCGTGGATCAGGTACGAAACAACGCGCCATATCTAGCATTTGTGCCCAGGCTTCTAATATCGCTTTTTGGAACAGGGCGTATTGAATGATGGGGGAAACTTGTTCGTCTTTTTTCTTTTTGATTCTTGACTCAAAATTGCGGTACACTGTGCGTGCGCTTTCAAAAGATTTGCCTTTTCCAATTGGCATATAGTCAAGCATTTGATTAATCACTTGTTGTGCTTCAGAGGCATCTTGTTCATCGCTTTCGGCTATATTTTTTAATTTTTTCAATTCGCTGCAAAAAATGTCGAAAGCAGTTGCAAATTCTTGACAGCTGAAAAAAATGAGTTCAAGACTGGGAATCAGGTATTTTTTGACTTGTGCTTCAAGCGTATTTTTTTGGGTGAGGGAAAATTTATTCCATTTGATAATGGGATAATCTATTGCGCCTATTTCTTCATCTTCTTCATTACCATTAGGATAAAGGGCATCTTTCACTTCATCTAGCTGCAATATGTATTTGAGCAACAATTTTCTGTTTCCAATGCTATTTTCTAAGGCTTTGTCGAGTATACCGATGCTGGTGATGGAATAAGCGCGAGTGATTTTAACAGAGTCCGTTTTTGTTTTGCTATTCCATTCAAGAACCGCTAATCCTTCAGCGCCTTGGTTGTCAAGTGTATGGTCACAAAATTTGCGACAGACGATGCTGCCAATGTTTTCATCGGATAGTAGGATGTTGAAGTGCCCCCCAACTTGTTTTGCGGTATTGTTGACATCAACAAAGAGATGACGAAAAACTTCTGGCACTGTAGGGACTCGATATGGGGTATATTCTTTATTTTTTGGGACGGTGGCGTTTGGGGCAAATAGGATGCAAACAGGTACGCCAATATTTTCAAGTAATTCGGGGTGTTTTTCACAGACTTGTTTGAGTGTAAACAATCGGTGCTGTCCATCAATGATAACGAGCTTAGCCCCATATTGGTTGTTTTTTGAAAGACGAATTTCGAGTTTGACCGGTTCACATTGTACCCGAATTTTCGTTATTTGCTCATCTTCCCCAGTTAATTGGAGAGGATAGGCGTGTGGATTAGTACTAAAAAAATAGGTGAGCTTAAATAAGCCTATCCATTCTCTGATAACGTGTTTTTTTTGGGTACTACTATCAACGATCAGCTCACAGCTTTCGTCTGTGTAATAGGCAGCCATTGCTCTACCCTTAGTGGGGACAATGGCGGCGAGCAAGGGGGGAAAAAAGACTGATCGTGATTGAATTTCAGCAGGGGTAAATATTTCAGGATTGGGGTTTAAATAAGGTTCCATTTCAAGACGCACTCGCTCTTCATCAATATCGCGTTGCATCAAAAGATCAAAATCAATTTGATCAGGGCGAATATCTCTGGCAAAGGTGAGTTCGGATAATTCCCCAGCTGAAAAAGAAGTCATTATGTATTCAATGGGAAAAGATTGGCCACTATAAAATCGCCCAAAGCTGCCTATGCGCTCGAAGTTATAAATTTGTTCTTCACCAAATGTTTCTAGTGACATAAAAGTTTTCCTAATGGGTGCAAATTTTCGTTTGCAAAGCAGCGCTTTGCTGTTTTTGAACAAGGATATTTGAGGGCGCTTACCAATAAACAGCCTTCTCAGGAAATATCCATCGCACCCCACCACGAGGATCGTGACAATCTCCTGTATATCGGGGAATAAGATGGATATGTAAGTGCATCACAGTTTGTCCCGCCGCTAAACAGTCATTAATCCCAATGTTATAGCCGTTTGGGGCATTTTTTTGGGTCAAGTCTATTTTAGCTTTTGTTAAGGCGCGTAGGAGTGCCATTTGTTCTTCCTCAGTCGCTTCAAAGAGGGAGGAAATATGGCGTTTTGGAATAATCAATGTATGTCCCGGTGAGATTGGATAACCATCTTTGATGGTTATCACTTTCTCATTTTGGGTAATGATTTGATTATTGTCTATGTGACAAAAAGGGCAACTCATAAGGGCAAAAACCTCTGCAATCCATCTAATTCTTGTGGCAGCAACTTTTTAAAAAAGAAGTCCCAATTTTCTTCCAATGAGATTTCTCCTTGATCACCGATGGAGATTTGAGATTCCCAGTCTTCGGTACTGATTGAGCCATCAATTCGATAAGTCAGTTGACGATCTTTGATGGCATTTTTCCAATCTGGTAATCCCTTGATAATGTTTATCAAGTTGAGGCTGAAATCAACATCTAAAAGCACCGAGCCTGATGCGGGAATGGTTGTAGGCGGTGAGCTGGTACCTGTTATAAATTTTTGGTCGTTAAAATCTAATTGAAAATTGACACTGGCAATGGATAGAGGAAAGAAATTGGTATTTTGGAGGCGCACTTGGAGTCGATATGTTTGCTCATATTCATCGAATTTGACGAGTTTAAAACCCTCCACGCTGAATTTCAAGTTTTTATAGCCTAACAAGTCCCAGTATTTACCCAAAGGAAGTTCGCCTTGATGTTCAAAGGGCACCTCGACTTCAAAGGGTATTTTAAATTGTATGGTTTTTAAATGAACAGAACCTTCCACCCGATAACGCAGTTTGCGCGCTTTGATGACTTCTTTCCAGTCTGGCAAATCTTTGAGAATCTTTACTAAGTCAGTGGTGACTTCAATATCGACAGGTGCTTCTCCCGAGGCGGGAATAGTTGTATTTGGCTGTCCTGCGCCGCTTAAAACTTCTTTGTCATTAAAAAATAAGCGAAAATTCACACCGACAATGGGCAGGGCAAACAAATTGGGATTTTTAAGATGCACTTGGAGCAGAAAATTTTGTTCATGCAACGCGAAATTGATAAGTTTTAGTTCTGCGCCACTGACTTTGGGGGCTTCGGGTGCTTTGATAGGCATATTGGCACAAGCGGTCAAAAATCCAGCAAAAGCGAGCATAATCCAACGGGAAAAGAATTTGTGCATAGTCATGTGTTAAAATACCTCTAAAGGGATTTCGCCTTGATGTTCAAAAGATTTTTTTGCAATATCGCCTTCAATACGAACACTACCAACAAGTCGGTAAGTAAAACGACGATTTTTAAGGGCATTTTTCCAGTCGTCCCATCCATCAAGAATCTCGAACAGGTTGCTGACTGTATCAATCTCAAAAACTTCTTCCCCATCAGGAGGAATAAGAATGGGTTGTTGATTGTGGCCATTAGTAAACTCCTTGCCATTTAAATATAACTGAAAATTCACACGTTCAACAGGCAGAGAAAAAGGATTAGGATTGGTAAGACGTAATTGGACCCGATATTTTTGCTCAAGCAATCCAAGCTTGGTGAGTTTAAAACCCGCCACGCTGAGTTTTGGAGGTTCAGGCTGAATGGCGACACTGGCACAGGCGGTCAGTAACCCTAGGAATATCAGGAAAATACTTGAGTGGAAAAATTTATACATAGCCGCAGTCCCGTTTTTTTAAACTAAACAACAAAGTAGATAAAAACCTGTCAAAAAGCAATAGCCCCTTGTTAGCATTTTATGATATGTACTTGAATACATAAGAATTTGTTGGTCATTTTTTATTTTTAATGGGGGGCTTGTTGTGCACTTTAACAGTTTGATTGGTATGAGTAATAACTATCGCATCCATCTTTTGCAAATTTATAAGCATACATTGAGTGTCATCAACGGACGCAAAATGGTTGCTACTTATTTGCGCCAGTATCCATACGCCACACCTTTTGCCTTAATCGCTATTGGCAAAGCGGCTAGCCACATGGCAGCGGGTGCGCTATTGGGTTCAGAGCCTGCCCTTTTAATTACTAAACAGGGTCATTTGGAGAAACAACTTTTGCAAAATGACTCTATCACTTGTTTAGAAGCTGCTCATCCCGTACCTGATGCTTCAAGTTTGGTTGCTGGGCAAGCATTATTAAATTTTATTGAAAATTTGCCACCAGAATATCCTATATTATTTTTAATTTCGGGTGGCGCATCTGCCCTGGTTGAAGTGCTTGCCCCTGGTATTAGCCTTGCAGATTTGCAACAAGTGAATCGTTGGTTGCTTGGCTCAGGATTAGATATTCACGCCATGAATAAAATCCGCAAAAATTTATCGGCTATCAAAGGGGGACGTTTAGCGAATTATTTACAAGGGCATCCAGTGTTGAATTTGCTGATTTCAGATGTGCCTGGGGATGATTTGCAAAGCATTGGCTCAGGATTGCTCACGCGACATGATGAAATCCATCTTTCTTCTTCATGGCCTGATTGGTTGCGTACATTAATGGCGCAAACCTGTCCTTTAGCAAAAGCCTCCGCTTTTACAAATATTAAACAATCTATTATTGGGAGTCCCTATAGCGCACGGTTGGCAGCTAGTGAGGCATCTAAGGATTTTGGTTATACTGTTTTTAGCCATGATAGTTTGATAGTGGGTGATGCAGAGCAGGCGGGGCATGACTTAGGGCAACAATTGTGCAGCGCCAAGCCTGGTATTTATATATGGTCTAGTGAAACAACAGTGCACTTGCCAGAAAATCCGGGGCGAGGAGGGCGTTGTCAACATTTAGCTTTGGCGGCTGCTTGTGAATTGGTAGGGCAAGATAATGTGTATTTATTGGTGGCAGGTACTGACGGCAATGATGGTACATTCGATGTAGCGGGTGCTTTAGTTGATGGTGGCACGTTGGAGCGTGGTCGTCTTGATGCGCAACAGTGGTTGGAAAGGGCAGATGCGGGCCGTTTTTTGGCAAAAAGTGGGGATTTGATTTATACAGGACCCACTGGAACGAATGTTATGGATGTGGTTATTGGTTTAAGGATTTAATGGAGAGCTCCCCGGGACGGACTCGAACCGCCGACCCACTGGTTAACAGCCAGTTGCTACTACCAACTGAGCTACCGGGGAATAGAATTGGCTCCTCGGGACGGGCTCGAACCGCCGACCCACTGGTTAACAGCCAGTTGCTCTACCGACTGAGCTACCGAGGAATTGTTTACATTAATAGGTATTTCGTTGGGTAAAATCAACCCCTATTTTAAATTTTTTTTTAAGGGAGAGGCGCAACAACCAATCTCGTGGACATTATAATTAGCTTGTTGATATGATGCACCAACCTCAACACGGCTGCCATTGTAATCAACTTGTTGAAATGATGCAAGCCTTTTGGTTATTTTTTTAAATAAAACTTTTATATACTAAAAATAAATAAACTTATTATAGGATGGCACTATGGAACGCATAATTGACGAGCTACACACCGTTGGCGATTTTATACGTTGGGGCGCGAGCCAATTTAATAAAGCACAGCTGTTTTTTGGGCATGGCACCGA
>CAYFOB010000068.1:0-3725 GCA_964344525.1 uncultured Thiomargarita sp. | reverse complement strand
GGTTTCCCATGCATTGCATTTGCCCCGAGAAATCCCCGATATTTTGTGGCACAGTCGGTTGACATGCTCAGAAAAACAGGAGGTGCTTGAGCTATTAAATCAACGAATACAACAACGAATACCAGCGCCTTATCTGACTCATGAGGCATGGTTTGCTGGGTTGCGCTTTTATGTTGATCAACATGTTTTGATACCGCGCTCTCCAATGGCCGAGTTGATAGGGCAACACTTTGCGCCTTGGGTTGAGCCTTCTAAGGTTAGGCGTGTGTTAGATTTATGTACTGGCAGTGGTTGTATTGCTATTGCGAGTGCCCTATTCGCTTTTCCAAACGCAGATGTTGATGCAGTGGATATTTCACCTGAAAGTTTGAAAATCGCACAACAAAATATTAAAGATTATGGGCAGGAACAACGTGTACATACTGTGCATTCTGATTTATTTTCCGAGTTGGCAGGGATGCATTATGACTTAATTGTTTGCAATCCGCCTTATGTTGATCCCCAAGTGTTGCAAGACATGCCCAAAGAATATCATTATGAACCAAAAATTGGGCTTGAGGCGGGAGAAGATGGATTATTTTTTGTCAAAAAAATCCTGCGTGAGGCAGCAAAACATTTGATGGCAAAGGGCGTCCTTATTGTTGAAGTTGGCTTAAGTCAAGCCAATTTAATCGCGCAATATCCTGACGTACCTTTTTTATGGTTGGAATTTCAACACGGTGGTGAGGGTGTTTTTTTACTGACAGCAGAGCAATTACGCAAGCATTTAGAAATTTTTTGATTGATTTTCACCCTTTTGTCTGAATCAGAATTTGCAAAATAAAATGCACTACAAGGATTATTTTTAAGAAGGGATAAGTCAAAACCTAGCCAGTGCCAGGGTTTATCCCTTCTTAAAAATAATCCTTGTAGTTAGTGATTGGTTGCGTAACACTAATTAATCCTTGTAGAGTACAAAACGCATGAAACAGATATATTGGTTTATATTTTTTAGCGCAATAAGCGTTGTTGCACATGCAAAGGAAGATAATTCACAGAGTTTTTGTCAGAAATATAAGTGTGAGTTTTACGATGATTGGAATGCTTATTATTCTGATGTTGGACTCTTTTTAAACTTTTCTGGAGAAGACGCGCCAATATTGGAAAATGTCTCAGAATTGGATATTTATAAATACCTTTTTAGTTTAACGCTGAAACCTAAATTGTTTGCGGTGGAAGCGAGTGTTAACCCAATGCCTGTGGCGGGGGTTCTTGTAAAAAAGCATTTGGAAGACCTTTATAACTCTTTGAAAATTGGAGAAGATTTTAATTTGGTTAAATCAGTCACCGCTGGATTTGATGAGCCATACGCATTATCTTTGTTCCTTGGAAATATGGCGCGTTTTACCAATGAACAAGATCAAGAGAAAAAGGAGGCTAACAGCGGATATATGGGGGTTTTGCTCAGTGTTGGAACACAGCATATTTGGGATAATGAGCTGGTTGACGATAATTGGTATGAGTTGGAATGGAAAATCAAAGGAGATCGTAACATTAAGGATGAAACCCTGTCATGGAGCTTTCGCTTTGGCGTCAAATTACATGACAATCAGTTTATTTCTGATATTGCTTATATAGGCTTACGCAGAAAACATATTCATTATCAACGCTCATTTTTATCCTGGCTGGACAATGTGGAATATATATTTGAATATCAATTTGCGAATAGTGCGCTTAAGCCGGTTGAAATAAGCTTGTCTATCGATAAGAAAATTCCGTTAAAAAAAGCAGGATTTTCCTTGTCACTGGGGCTAGGTGTTCTCCATTATTCTTCTCAGAAATATTCTGGTTCACTCAAAATGAATGATGAAACAATTTTTCTTATTCGTCCTTCTCTTGATTTTTAATAACTGATGTTACGCTACAAGTCGCAAAGCGGCCGCTTTGCGACTTGGGAACTAGAGTGCCTAACATCAAAAATCCGTTTAATTCAAATCCTTAACAACAACCACACGATGCCTCTTTCAAATTTTGATTATCATCAAAAGGTAAACTTGTACCACACCCCTCAAAAATACCATAGTGCGTTTCCCAATGCCCTATAAAATCAAAGTGGGATGCAAAGCGCGTGTTATGTAACATCCGATGAGTATTGCCACACACTGGAAAAACTTTGCCAGCATCAATCAAATGATGTTTATCCAACATAAAAACTCTTTCATGGTGAGGAATCGTGCCTTTGTAAATGACTGCTTGCCCATAATCTTCACAAGCACTTTCTAAGTCAGGCAATTTAAATAAACGATAGGTGGCAGAAAAAAAACGAATTGTGCCAATTAATTCATGAACATCTTCATTATCAATATTGAGACTTCGATCTTCTACCAAACGGGGATCAAGAAATCCCATTTTTTTCGCCAAATTCAAAAAATCGTTCCAATACAAAGCCCCGCTTAAACATTCACCGTACAACAGCGGATTTTGGACTAAAGCAGCAGGCACACGACGATCAGCATAAACATCGGAAAAATAAAGCTCACCACCTGGCTTTAACACACGATAAGCTTCACGCAATACCGCCGCCTTATCAGGCGAGAGATTAATCACGCAATTAGAAACGATAATATCAAAACTATCGTCATCAAACCCTAATTCATCCAGGCACTCAATATAACCATGCCTAAATTCAACATTGGGTTTGCTGTAACCATATTTTTGTGTGTGGTAGTCAATATATTCATTGGCCACCTCAAGTTGTTCAGGCGTCATATCAACCCCAACAACGTATCCATTTTCACCGACCAAACGCGACAATACATAACAATCACGTCCTGAGCCACAACCAAGATCCAAAATACGCATACCTTCAAGCTGTTCAGGCGCCACCAATCCACAACCATAATAACGTGCCATGACTTCATCATGCACATCAGCGAGCGCATTTTTTAGGTATCGCGGCATATTCTCATCGGTGCAACAAGCATCAGTTTGCAAATCCTGCGAACTTTTTAACGTTTTACCATAATATTCTTTAACTTGATCATATCGTTTGGTTGGTTCTTTAATATGCATTAATTTCTCCACTTATTATTTATCTGAAAATAACTACAACCTTCGCTAAGCACCATCAAAAGAATAATGCCAAGCCCCTTCTTTCAGTTTTTCAGTATCAAAGGCTTTGAAGCCACGCCGCTGCACGTATTGTCGATATTTGTTCATTGCACTAATCCGTTGTTGTGCTAGCGTTTTTTAAGACGTGCAAGTTCAGCTTCAAGCCGCTTAATTTGCTCATCTGCGGCTTGTTTCTCTTCAAGGACTTGTGCTATTGCCGCTTCGGCACGTTGAGCTTTCCTTTCCGCCTCCTGATAAAAAGGTAAAATAAACCCTTGGTAAACCTTATCTTTAGCTAAGGCTTGAAGAGAGGGTTTTCGATGCAAGTCTTTAACCCTAAACTGAAAACCAGGCAAAACTTTTGATTTAATCACCCCATCACCAACCGGTTTGATGGGCACGTACACATTCTGTGCATTGAGACGGTAAAACGCCATTTTGTTGCTGTCATGTAAAATGTAATATTCTTTAATACCTGAGCGGGCATATTCCTCTTTTTTTATGACAGTGTCCCGTTCTTCTTCTTTTGTTGTTGAATCAGATAACCCCTCAATGCACATATCAAAAACACCCTTAAAGGTGCAATCACGCGGATAAAGTGTCACCGGATTCTCGTTGAGTACCACTCCCAAATC
>CAYFOB010000067.1:0-12238 GCA_964344525.1 uncultured Thiomargarita sp. | reverse complement strand
TAATTTTACCTTAGTATGCAGTGATCTCTCCGACATTGGCACCTATGCGAAAGTTGATAACACAGCATTTCGCCTAATGAAAGCCCTAACCCCTGGTCCTTATACATTTATACTAAAAGCCACCCATGAAGTGCCGCGCCGTTTGCAAAATCCTAAGCGCAAAACCATTGGCTTACGTGTGCCAGATCATGCGATTGCACAAGAGATTTTAGATGTCTTAGGAGAACCCATAATGAGTTCTACACTCATTATGCCAGGCAAAGATCGGCCAGAAACTGAGCCAGACAAAATAAGAGACTTATTGAATAAGCATGTCGATATGATAATAGACGGTGGACATTGTGGGCTAGAACCCACAACCATCGTTGATATGATGGCAGAGCCCCCTCAAATTATTCGGCATGGCAAAGGCTCGGTTGAGGTCTTCAAAACAGAATAACTGATAACTAAAAATGAGTGAATTAAGCACTTTACAGCAAGTCGCTATTTGGGTATTGCCGGTGCTGTTTGCTATCACCGCGCATGAGGTCGCTCATGGTTGGGTGGCCTTTAAATTCGGTGATGATACCGCGCATCGATTAGGTCGTATTACCTTGAATCCAATTAAACACATCGATCCCGTCGGCACGGTGCTGTTGCCGTTGCTATTAATGTTGACAATTGGTTTTGTGTTTGGCTGGGCAAAACCTGTGCCAGTCAATTTTCATCGTTTGAGACAACCCCGCCGTGATATGGCGTTGGTTGCGCTTGCAGGACCAGGTGCTAATCTATTGATGGTCATTTTTTGGGCTATCGTTGCTCAAATCGGCTGGTTAACATTTTCCGCCTTGCCTTGGACTATTTTTTTAGTTTACGTGGGCAGTGCTGGGATTTTTATCAATGCGGTGTTGATGATATTGAATTTATTGCCGATATTACCATTGGATGGTGGGCGTGTACTTCATAGTCTTTTGCCACCCAGCTGGGCCATTCAATTTAGTAAGCTTGAATTATTGGGTTTACCAATTTTAATCGTTTTAATGTTTGTAGGCGCCTTACAATATTTACTGGCCCCAGTGCTGTTGATGTATCTTTTGGCGGGTGGTTCTGTTGGTATTTTACAACATCTGTTTAATTGAGGAGACAAACTTGAATTCATCTACGCGCGTCTTGTCTGGTATGCGACCAACCGGTCAACTGCATTTAGGCCATTTACATGGTGTGCTGAAAAATTGGATCGATTTGCAACATGAATACCGATGTTACTTTTTTGTTGCGGATTGGCATGCCCTCACCACAGAATATGATAACACCAACGTTATCGCCCAAAGCGTCTGGGATATGGTAATCGACTGGTTAGCTGTTGGCATTAACCCCGGTGAGGCGACCTTATTTATCCAATCCAAAGTACCCGAACATGCTGAATTGCACTTATTGTTGTCCATGTCCACACCGCTCAGTTGGTTAGAGCGTATTCCGACTTATAAAGATCAACAACAAAAGCTCAAGGATAAAGATTTATCCACTTATGGATTTTTAGGTTATCCATTGTTGCAAAGTGCCGATATTTTAGTTTACAAAGCTGGGCTTGTGCCTGTTGGTGAAGATCAAGTTGCTCACGTAGAATTTACCCGCGAAATCGCGCGACGTTTTAATCATATTTACGGACGCGAAGCCGATTTTGAAGAAAAAACCAAAAAAGCGATTCGTAAAATGGGTAAGAAAAATGCTAGGCTTTACAAAGAATTACGAAAACGTTATCAAGAACAGGGCGATGATGAAGCTTTAGGAACAGCGCAAGCTTTAGTGGATAATCAACAAAATATTTCTCTTGGTGATAAAAAACGTTTATTGGGTTACTTAGAAGGCAAAACCAAAACGGTATTGCCTGAAGCAGAGCCCTTGTTAACTCAAACGGCAAAAATGCCGGGCATAGATGGACAAAAAATGTCCAAGTCCTATAATAATACCATCACCCTACGTGAACCACCTGCCAGCATAGAACAAAAAATACGTACCATGCCGACTGATCCCGCACGAATACGGCGCACTGATCCAGGAGAACCAGAAAAATGTCCTGTGTGGCAATTCCATCAAATTTATACCAACGATGAAATCAAAAACTGGGTACAAAATGGTTGCCGCAGTGCAGGAATAGGTTGTGTAGAATGCAAGCAACCTATTATAGATGCTGTGTTGGCTGAATTAGCGCCAATTCAAGAGCGTGCCCAAGCGTATATTGAAGAACCAGAATCCGTGCGAGCGATAATCAATGAAGGTTGCGAAAAAGCCCGCGACACGGCTTGTGAAACGCTTGAAGAAGTGCGACAAGTTATGGGATTGGTGTACCGTTGAACGCTGAACCTGAGATAACAACAGAATCACCGTCTGCCATTGTGCAGGGTGCTCCGCTTGAGGTTTGGCCAACTGATCTCTATGTGCCACCTGATGCGCTGCAAGTTTTTCTGGAGCGCTTTGAAGGACCATTAGATTTACTACTTTATCTCATACAGCGCCAAAATCTGGAAATTTTGGATATTCCGATTGCCGAAGTCACCCACCAATATTTGCAATACATTAATTTCATGAAAGAAATGCACTTAGACTTGGCAGCAGAATATTTAGTGATGGCAGCCGTGTTAACAGAAATTAAATCTCGCATGTTGTTGTTTAATTCTGATGACAAGGAAGAATCTGATCCACGTAGCAAATTAGTGCAACAATTGCGAGAATATGCCCAATATAAAAAAGCGGCTGAAGATTTAGAGGCTTTACCTCGACTGGCGCGGGACTTCTTTCCAGCTTCAGCGCAACCGCACGAAATACCGAAAGAAATCATCCTACCTACGATCAGTTGGTCTGCCCTACTGGAAGCGATGCGAGATGTGATGGAACGAAGCGCCCTATTTACCTCACATCAAGTCATGCGTGAACCTTTGTCGGTGCGAGAACGCATGAGTTTAATTTTAGAAGCACTCAAAGCCTCCCACCGCATTGATTTTGTAAAGTGTTTTACCCTTGAAGAAGGTCGCGCAGGAGTCGTTGTCACACTATTAGCCATATTAGAACTGACAAAAGAATCGCTCATACAAACTGTTCAGCAGCAACCATTTGAAATGATACAAGTTGTTAGTTTAGAAACTTAGGCATGTTACACCCACGCGAAGCTTCGCTTTGCGTGGAAAAATTTAAAACTTGACTGATAACTGCAAATAAATGACTGAGCAAGAGATTAAATCCATCATTGAAGCAGCTTTATTCGCAGCTGGTAAGCCTTTAAGCATTGATCATTTCTTAGACTTATTTACAGAGGCTGAGCAACCAGAGCGCAGTGTGCTGCGAGCCAAGTTGCGAGAATTACGCGAAGACTATGCGGAACGTGGCATAGAATTAGTACAAATCGCAAGTGGTTACCGTTTTCAGACGAAACAAAATTTAACCCCTTGGCTTAAACGTTTACAACCAGAACGTTCTCCCCGTTATTCACGGGCTTTACTTGAAACTATCGCCATTATCGCCTACCGTCAACCAATTACCCGTTCTGAAATTGAAACCATACGCGGCATTAGTGTGAGTACGGACATAGTCAAAAGATTACAAGATTATAATTGGATACGAATCTTGGCACATCGTGACACACCAGGGCGCCCAGCATTGTATGGCACCACACGCGCATTTTTAGATTATTTTAATATTAAAAATCTCAATGAATTGCCGCCACTCGTCGAATTGCAAGAAATGGTGTTTGATTCTGAAAAAAGTGAAATTGAGCCTGAAGTTGAAATTTTGGACTCCAGCAAATAGGAATTTTTATGAAAGCATTTTATCGCAATTGGTTAACGGCATTATTTGTTCTCACCCTGGCTGCAAACTGCTATGCCACCAAAGGCATATTCTGGCAAATTAACAAACCAGGCGTTTCCCCAAGCTATCTTTTAGGCACTATACATTCAGAAGATCCGCGTGTAACTGAACTACCCTTCGTTGTAAATTCCCGCTTTGAAGAGGCTGAGAGTGTTTCACTTGAATTGCTGATGGATATGTCTACCATGAGGAAATCAACCAATACCCTGTTTTTGAAAGGAAATCAAACATTAGACCAATTGATTGATCACGCCCTTTTTATTCAAATTGTTGAAGCCTTACGTCAATACCACATACCCCCAATGCTGGCAAAAAGACTCAAACCGTGGGCGGTGATAGCCATGCTTAATACACCTCCTGCGAAAACGGGGAAATTTTTAGATTTTTTGCTGTACAGAAAGGCACAACGACTACAAATACGCACCTATGGTTTGGAAACAATAGAAGAACAGTTAGCGATTTTTGAAGAATTGACCTTAGATGAGCAAGTAATCATGTTAAAAGAAACTTTGAAACAACGTGATGAAATGCCTCAATTGTTCAAACAACTGCATGACTTGTATCTTCAACGCGATTTAGCGGTGCTGATGAAATTTGCGGTCAAATATATGCGAGACAGTAGTGAAAATAAAGCATTGGCTAATGCTTTTTACAAACGGCTGTTGGATGACCGCAATATTAAAATGGTTGAACGCATGGAGGAGCGTTTACAAGAAGGTAATGCTTTTATTGCAGTTGGTGCCTTGCATTTACCAGGAGAAAAGGGGTTGCTTAAGTTGTTGCAAGCGCGTGGTTATCAGGTGTTTGCGTTGCACTAACAAACTGGAGTAAACGATGCAGGCAATAAGAACTGCTTCCCACGCTGCGTGGGAATGCATGAACGCTTTAAATCCATGTGTCTCCTATCATTGCCACCGAGCTTATAGCATATGGTCAGTATCACAAATTTCATTCCTAAATCCAACAATGGCGAAAGCCCAAATATTCAGATTTGGGTAGAACGCATTACCAAAGATCGCCCTCCAGTTGAACAACAAGCAATTATTGAGGCTTATACTTGGGCTGAAGAAATACATCAATCTGACACACATATTTCTGGTGAACCTTATCTGATTCATCTCCTGACCGTTGCGGATATTTTGGCACAAATGGGGATGGATACGGATGTTTTAATCGCCGCCATTTTGCATGATGTTGCCCTTAATAAGCAAATAATCCTTGATGATATTCAAAAACGTTTTGGTTCCAAAGTGATGCGTTTAGTTGATGGCGTTGCCAAAATGAAATTTATTGAGGAAATCAATGATAACAATTTGCATAAAACGAGCAACAGTCAGCAGCAAATCGAAAAACTTCGCAAAATGTTGCTGGCGATGGCTGAAGATGTACGAGTCGTGCTGATCAAATTAGCTGATCGTTTAAATAATATGCGCGTTTTGCGTCACCAGCCAGAAGATAAACAACGGCGAATTGCGCGTGAAACCTTAGATTTGTTCGCTCCTCTCGCTAATCGCCTTGGTATTTGGCAAATCAAATGGGAACTTGAAGATTTATCATTGCGTTCTTTGGAGCCAAAAACGTACAAAAAATTGGCACAACTCTTAGATGAGCGTCGTATTGATAGAGAAAACTATATCCAGCAAGTGACAGAGAATTTGTCCAAAGCACTTTTTGAGGCGGGTATTAATGCGGAAGTTTCAGGACGTCCTAAGCATATTTACAGTATTTGGCGGAAAATGCAAAAAAAAGGGCGTGATTTTGATGAAATTTTTGATGTACGCGCTGTACGGGTACTGGTTAATAGCGTGAATGAATGTTATACAGCACTTGGTATTGTTCACAATAAATGGCAGCCGCTATGTAACGAATTTGATGATTATATTGCCAAACCAAAAAGGAATAATTATCGATCCTTACATACCGCGGTGATTGGTCCAGAAGAAAAAATTTTTGAAGTGCAAATTCGCACTTTCACTATGCACCACCATGCAGAACTAGGTGTTGCTTCGCATTGGCGTTATAAAGAAGATGATGCCAAACTTGACAAGACTTTTGAACAAAAAATCGCTTGGTTGCGACAAATTTTACAATGGAAAGAGGAAGACGGCGATGTTGGCGATTTTATTGACCGTTTTAAGTCAGAAATTTTTGAAGATCGCGTTTATGTGCTCTCTCCACGCGGCGAGGTAATAGATTTGCCACAAGGCGCAACCCCGTTGGATTTTGCTTATCATATTCACACTCAATTGGGACATTGTTGTCGTGGTGCCAAAATCAATAACCGTATTGTTCCACTGACCTATACACTCAAAAGTGGCGATTTAGTTGAAATTTTGGCTTCCAAAAAAGAAAAACCGTCCCGCGATTGGTTGATTCAACAAGCCGGTTATCTAAAAACCTCACGCGCTCGCGCAAAAGTAAGGCAATGGCTCAAAAAACAAGATGTTGAAAAAAATCTCCACGATGGGCGCACTTTATTAGAACGCCTTTTTCGGCATCTCAATCTCAAAGATTACAACCTTGAACAAATCGCACAAAATTTGCATTTTAATTCGGTGAATGAACTTTTAATCTCAGTGGGACGGGGCGACACCACAACAAACCAAATCGCCAGTAGCTTCAAAGAACAAGTTTTACAAAAAAAACAAAAAGTGATTCCCATTGTCACCGAAGCAACTCGCGTCACAGGCGAGGTTCGTATCAAAGGCGTTGGTGGTTTATTGACTCAAACGGCGCGTTGCTGTCAGCCAGTCCCTTACGATTTTATAGTGGGTTACATCACTAAAGGACGGGGCGTAATGGTGCATCGCCGCGATTGTCCTAATGCTTTATATTGGCAAAGTGAGCATAATGAGCGCTTGATCGAAGTTGAATGGAGTCAGCCTTCTGTAGAACAAAGTTTTGTTTATCCTGTGGATATTCAGGTCAATAGTTTTGATCGCCCTGGATTATTGCGTGACATTTGTTCAATTGCTACAGATGAAAAAATTAACATTCTCGCAAGCAATACAAATACCAATAAGATTGACAATAGCGTTGATATGATGTTCACATTTGAAGTGAGTAATCTTGAGCAACTGAGGCATGCTTTGTCGAAAATTGACAATTTGCCCAATGTGATGAAGGTGTGGCGTAAGAGTTAGTTAATTGTGGATGAAAAGACTCGAAAAGGTTTTTACAAATACCATTTGCTTTCAGAAATGGTATTTGTACCTTTTTTGAGCTACAATTCCGATTTTTGGGACTTAACTTGGATTTCTAATGCTTCTACTTCTTTCAAAGTTAAGCCAATAACATTGGCTATTTGTTCATTTGTTAGGGTGCCAAGAGTCTTGAGATTACGAGCAGACTCCTTTTTTGCCTGGATTACCTCCTTTTTTGCCTGGGTTACCTCCTTTTTCGCTTGGGCAGCCTCCTTTTTCGCGGCTGCAACGGCTCTGAAGCTTTCTTCTTGATTGTATTCTTCCTTCATGCGAGCATTTTCTTCAGGTGTCAGATTATCCATCTCAATAACTTCAAAAAGACGATGGATTTTGGGATTAGTGTAATCCTCAAGATCAATTTCTCCTTTCAAACTATCATCAATCGCTTTCATCCACTCATCAATTTGTTCGGGCATATCGGCGTGCCCCCAACTTTGGGCATAAATGAACATCAATCTGTGTTCAAAACCAAACAAATTGAATTGCTGTCCCTTGAAATCCTCCATCAGGTTAAATTTGTGAAACAAAATGCCGCTGGACGGGCTTGGTGATTTTTTCTCCGTGAAAATAACAAGAGTGATGACCATTTTGGGGAATTTGTAGTTAGTGGCGCTTTTTATTGATTCCACCATTGCGATAAGCTGATAGTATAGAAACCGCTCGTAAGTGTCAGGATAATGTGCATGTTGCACTTCAACAATCACCCGATTTTTTTTGTCCTCTGCAAATAAATCGAAACGGTTGGCAACGTTTGCCACAGCTGGATAAAAGCTTTTGTCATTCTCCACTTCATCAATTTCAAGCGTGATGCCAAGAAAATCCTTGACCAACGCTGTGAAAAGCTCTGGTTGACCAAAAGCTTTTTTGAAAACGACATCATAACGTAATGGTGCGACTTTTTTCATAGTTTTACCTCAAAAGTCAAGGAAATTTCAAAGTTAATATTATATTATATTCAATAAAGCGTCTTGTATTTAGCAAATTGTCAATTATGGAACACCAAACACCAAACGATTGGTACAACGCCAATAGAAGTCAGTTGAGAAAATATCGGGGCGAATGGATTGCCTTCACAAATGAGGGTGTTGTTGCCCATGATAAGGATTATCTTAAATTAGTCAAAACCATTGATAACATTTTAGATCAATATACGATTGATCGTATTTTTGAAAACGAGTTTGTTGATCCCGTCAGGTTGCTTCCAATCAGATTCAAAAATGTTAGACACCACGAATGGCAACCTAAGTATAATGTGTTATTAAAGGTGACTCGTTCAAGATCACTCAAAATGTTGGTTGATTCTGGCGCAGATTTTAGCCTCATTCCCAAACAGTTGGGGCTTGATTTAGGATATGAGCTAGCGCTAGGAGAACCCATGAATAAAGCAGAAGGTATTGGGGGTAGCGTTGATTACGTTCTCCGAACAGTTGAGATGCAATTGGATTCACACATTTTTAATGCGCTTGTTGCTTGGGTGCAAACTGAGGGATGTGAAGATATTATTTTAGGCAGAGAAGTGGTTTTTGATTTGTTTGATATTGAATTCAAACAAGCCAATGAAAAAATCATTTTTAAAAAAAGATGATTGATGAAAGTTGAACTGTGATTGATATGATTTTAATCACATCAATCACAGTCCAAATTATTTTGCCGCTATCCGCATCCGCAACGCATTCAGTTTAATAAACCCTTCTGCATCTTTCTGATTATACGCCCCCTCATCATCTTCAAAGGTAGCGATGCTGGTATCAAATAAACTGTCTGTGTCAGATACACGCCCAATCACAATGACATTACCTTTATACAATTTAACACGCACTTTGCCATTGACACTGACTTGTGACTTATCAATCATTTCTTGTAACAATTGACGCTCAGGACTCCACCAATAACCGTTATAAATCAAACTGGCATAGCGAGGCATTAACTCATCCTTAAGATGAGCAACCTCACGATCCAAAGTGAGCGACTCTATGGCGCGATGCGCTTTGAGCATGACAGTGCCACCAGGGGTTTCATAACAACCGCGCGATTTCATACCAACATAACGGTTTTCCACTAAATCAAGCCGCCCAATACCATTTTCACCAGCTACCTGATTTAAATGCGCCAACACTTGGGCAGGTGTCATGGCTTGCCCGTCGATGGCGACAATATCACCTTTGGCAAATTCTAGCTCCAATATGGTTGCCTTATCTGGCGCTTTTTCGGGAGACACTGTCCATCGCCACATATCATCTTCTGGCACAGCCCAAGGATCTTCAAGAAGACCCCCTTCATAAGAAATATGAAGCAAATTGGCATCCATTGAATAAGGGGATTGTTTACCACGCTTCATTTCGATGGGAATACCATGTTGCTCCGCATAAGCTAACAACTTTTCGCGTGAGTTCAAATCCCATTCACGCCAAGGTGCGATAATTTTAATGTCAGGTTTGAGGGCATAAGCCCCTAACTCAAAACGTACTTGGTCATTACCTTTGCCCGTTGCCCCGTGCGAAATGCTATCAGCCCCAGTTTGATTAGCAATTTCGACTAAACGTTTAGCAATCAAGGGACGCGCAATAGAAGTGCCAAGCAAATATTCACCTTCATAAATGGCATTAGCACGAAACATGGGGAACACATAATCGCGCACAAATTCTTCGCGCAAATCTTCGATATAAATTTCTTTGATACCAAAAGCTTGTGCTTTAGCGCGAGCGGGTTCCAATTCTTCCCCTTGCCCAATATCAGCAGTAAATGTCACCACCTCGCAATGGTATTCATCTTGCAACCATTTAAGAATAATAGAAGTATCTAAACCACCTGAATAGGCTAATACCACTTTTTTAATATCAGTCATAGTCTAATGCCACTTTTATTTACAATCTCATGCCAAGCAAGAAGGTTTTTCACCAATTCTTGTGAGAGATGATCAAATTCTTCACCATAGGCTACGGCAAGCTCAGCATCTTGCCGCTTATTATTTAAAACAAGTTGAATAATTTTTTCGGCTTCCTTATGAAATCGTTTGTGTAAGTTAACAACTTCTGAGTAGTGTTCATATAAACTCAGTTTATCAGCATTTTCATTAAGCCAATGACCAAAATCACAATGATCTGGATTAACATCATATTCACTTTGACCGGTGTTAATAATATCACGCAAGTGTTTTTTCCATGCAATATGTGCCACAATAGCCTGGTAAATGATTTTGGCGGGATTAATCATGTTGTTAAGTGTTTAACTAAGTGGTAAACTTAAAAAGTTTTTGATTTTTTGAAATTTCAGTTTATAATCAATATATACTTTTTATAACTCATCCCTGTAGTTATAAAAACAATGGTGCGTAACACTTGTTTTCCATTGACAACAATTTTGAGTTGAATTTTGGTATAACGGAAAGCGATTTTTTTTAAAAAAGGATAAGTCAAAACCGAGCTGGGGTTTATCCCTTCTTAAATATAATCCTTGTCTTTTTTTTATGATACCACATTACGATAACTTTTCATACACCCTCTTAGAGTTTAGGAACGAGAAAAGCTAAGGAATAAGATTGATATGAAAATTGAATCTATCTCATTAAAAAACTTTAAAACCTTCCAATTTGTTGAACTCAAGGATATACCACAAATGTGTGTTATAGTCGGTGCCAATGGTAGTGGTAAATCGACTTTATTTGATGTGTTTAGTTTTTTAAAAGATGCTATGACGGAAAATGTACAAAAGGCATTAAGCAAACGTGGTGGCTTTAAGGAAGTGGTGAGTCGGGGACATGAAAACGAACCCATTGAGTTAAAAATTCAATTTCGTTTGCCTGTTGCAGACGTGGAAAGATTGGTAACTTATCAATTGCAAATTACATTAAAAAACAATAAGCCCATCATTAAACGAGAATTTCTACGTTATAAGCGGGGTGCTCACGGTTCTCCCTATCATTTTCTGGATTTTCGGAATGGAAAAGGTTATGCCATTACCAACGAGGAAGATTTTGAAAAACAATACGAAGAATTAGATCGTGAAGAACAAACTTTAGATTCTCCGAATATTCTTGCTATTAAAGGTTTGGGACAATTTAAGCGATTTAAAGCCGCAAATGCTTTTAGACAATTAATTGAAAATTGGAATATTTCTGATTTTCACATCAACAAAGCACGACAAATACAGGATGATGGTTATGCTTCACATTTATCTCGTGAAGGTGAAAATTTATCTCTGGTGACACAATTTATCTATAAAGAACACCAAGATATTTTTGAGCAAATCTTGAAAAAGCTATCTGATCGTGTGCCGGGCATTCAAAGCGTCACCTCCAAAACCACTGAAGATGGACGTGTGCTGCTCAAATTTCAAGATAGTGCCTTCAAAGATCCATTTTTAACACGCTACGTTTCAGATGGGACTATTAAAATGTTTACCTATCTGATTTTGTTACATGATCCATCGCCACATCCCTTATTGTGTGTTGAAGAACCTGAAAATCAATTATATCCTCATTTGCTTTGTGAACTCGCAGAAGAATTTCGCTCATATTCAGAACGTGGTGGACAAGTCATGGTTTCTTCACATTCACCGGATTTTCTGAATGCCATAGAATTGGATGAAATTTTTTGGTTAGTCAAAAAAGAGGGTTATACAAGCATTCAACGAGCCAGAGAAAATGAATTGGTTTCAAATCTTGTTAAAGGTGGAGATAAACCGGGATGGGTATGGGAAAAAGGGTTATTTAAAGGAGCAAATCCCAAATGAAATGGCTCGTATTCTTGGTTGAAGAACAATCAATGAAGGCGGCATTGGATGAAATTGTGCCTCGTTTATTGGAACAAGAAAATGTCGTTGATAAATTTTATCATCAGGTTCTTCCCCATAAAGGCAAGACTCACTTACGAGATTCCATTAAAAGCACTTTACAACATTGGGGAATACCTAATTCTTACTTTATCATACTACACGACAAGGATTCTGCTGATTGTCGTATTATCAAAGAAAAAATAGCGACTTTATGTGTGGAGGCGGGACATCCTAATACATTAATACGCATTCCTTGTCACGAACTTGAATCTTGGTTTTTAGGTGATCTTGCGGCGATTGATAAAGCTTTTGGAACTCATTTGCAAAAATTGGAAAAAAAACGTAAATTTTATGATCCTGATAAACTATAGCTTTTCAGAAAAATATTTTGCTTTTATTTTAAGAAGTTAAGTGACCTC
>CAYFOB010000066.1:7242-12320 GCA_964344525.1 uncultured Thiomargarita sp. | reverse complement strand
TTCCTATATTAGTACTTAATAATATTTTTATTTACTAACTTGAACATCGAGTAACAGAATGGAGAAAGATAATGTTAAGACATTTTTTCAGTAAATGGTTAATGCTTACAATCTTGTTAAGTTTACTTGGTGCTTGCAGTGGCGATGAACCGAGCGATCTATTATCAAGTACCGGTGGTACTTCTAGCGATACCGCTGATGCTTCTGCCGGTGATGCTTCTACCGGTGATACCAGTGGGGGGGCTAAAGATTTATCCATTAACTTGTTAGCTGATACTAATAAACAACTTGCCAATGGAATTGATAAAATCGCTTTAACAGCGCTTGTGCGTGATAGCAATAAGACACCTGTGCAAGATGTTGAGGTATCTATTAGCGCAAGCTCTGACACGGTCCTTTTTGATCAAGGTAAAGGTAATACGGACGCGAGTGGAACTGCTGTTTTCAATATCACTAATACAGAAGTTGAAAATGTCATAATAACAGCAACCGCTTTGGGTAAAACGGCTACTCAAACCGTTAACTTTGTCAATAAAAATGTGACTTTAACATTTAGCGTGAGCAATGACAAACAATTCGCAAACGGTGAAAGTGCAATTAAAATTGAAATCTTTGCTAAAGATGATAGCGGCAATTCTGTGGAAGGTTTGCCTATTAGTGTGCAATTACCCACAGATAAAGCGGTAAAAAGTAACCCTTCTCAGGGTAGCACTCTGGCGGATGGCTCGTTTACAACTGAAATTACATCTACCCAGGTTGGAGAAATCTTGGTCAAGTTTGCAACAACGGATGAGGCGATTGCGATTAAAGGGAAGTCAGAGGTTACAATTACGTTTGTGAAATACGAAACAGTCGCCAATATTTCTTTGTCAGCTTCATCCACCCTAGCACTTCCCAACGGAACGGACAAAATCACTTTAACAGCAACCGTGTATGATAGTGCAAATCAAAAGGTGCCAAATATTGATGTCTCTATAAGTGCAAACTCTGGCACGGCTGTTTTTGATAAAAATACCAATAAAACAGATGCAGATGGTGTTGTCATTTTCAATCTGACTAATACAACAGCAGAAGATGTCAAAATCACAGTGACCGCACAAGATAAAACGGCTACTCTAGATGTTAAGTTTATAAATGTGAATTTGACAACCAACGTCATTAATAATAATCAACTTGCAAATGGGACGGATGCAATTACAGTAGAGATCATTGCTAGAAATGATCAAGGAAATCCTATACCAGATTTGTTGATGCAAGTACAGTTACCCACCGATTCTGTGGCAAAAAGTGATCCTTCAGAAGGGAGTACTCAAGCAAATGGTTCGTTTTCAACCAATATTACTTCTACAAAGCCTGGAGACGTTAAAGTTACGCTACTTGTTAAAAATACTTCTTTATCACAATCCAAAACAGTAACATTTGTTCAAAGTGAGGAAGTCAAAGACGTTGTGATTGATTTGATCACCAGCAATCCCCAGTTGGGATCTGAAGGAAATTCAGAAGGGGTAACTATCACTGCGTTTGTTATAAATAAAGACAATAATAATCCTGTGGAAGATATTGTGCTCAGTTTTTCTTCTTGTTTAAAACAGACGACAGCAGATAAGTGTGATACTTCAGCAGAAAACCGTGCAGGTGGGGAAATTATACCCATTCAAGTCGATAATGGCACAAAGCCTGCCGGCATCACTGATCAATCAGGGCGCGCCCAAGCACGTTTAACGACAAAACGTGACCATGATAATCGTACAATTTTAGTTAAAAGCAGAAAGCTCTTAGCAACTGATGAAAGCACAATCCCAATTGATGTTATAGGCACAGCAATTACTGTGACTACTGACACACAAAATATGATTCGCAATGAAAGTACTGAACTCAGTATTTCTCTGAAGGATTCGGCTGGGGTTGGTATTAATCAGCAAATGATGAAGGTTAAATCTTCGAGTGGGAATAGTTTGTGCTGGCTAGATAAATATAATTGCTCAAACCCCCAAACAGATCAAAATTCGGTATTTGGTTCCACAATTGAAGTGGAAAGCAGTTCCAATGGTCAAGCAACTGTCAGATTTTTTGCTGATCAAAGCTTTGGTGAAGATACTGTCACTGTGACCAAAGCAAGTAGTGCATCTAATAGCCTAAAAATCAATATTTCACAAGACAAATTTACCTTAACTTCCGATAAAACTGAAATTAATCTCAATACTTGGCAAAAATTTCAAGTGCATTGGGAATTTGAACAAGAACCTCAGCAAAATGAACAAATTTTTATTTTTTCTACACGAGGGGAATTAAACCCAACGGACGGTTTCCCTGAGGTCACTGATGCATTTGGCAACACGACATTTGAAATTAAAGCGAATAATGTTGGTCCTGCTGTTATTACAGCGGTTGTTTGTCCCAATGGAAGAAATGAGGTATGTAATGGTCCTTCCACACAAGCAAAAGTAGAATTTGTAGCGACTGAGGTGAATTCAATCACTTTGCAAGCGACTCCAATCACAATTGGCATTAATGAGTCCAACTCTGATCTAGAGCAAAGCGATATTCTTGCAGTGGTACGTGATCCAAATAATAATTTGGTCAAAAATAAGCGGATCAATTTTACTCTTGACGATGTCACAGGGGGGCGTTTGTCTCTTGGTTCTGATGTGACTGACAGTTTTGGACGAGCAAGCACAGTTTATATTGCGGGAACTACGTCTAGTGCGGCTAATGGGGTAATAGTCACTGCAACTGTGGTAGAGGATCCTAAGAAAAAAGACCAAGTTAAGCTAACTGTCGCCGAAAAAAGTTTGTTTATTACTTTAGGAACAGGTAATGTGATAGATGAAGATGGTAATACGAGATATAAATATCCCTACACTGTGTTGGTTACTGATGCGAGTGGTGTAGGTAAAGCGGGCGTAAAAGTTGTTCTTAACCTGTTACCATTATTCTATCGCAAAGGATGTTATGATTGGAACTCAGTGATAGAGAAATGGGTTGATTCCGCAGGAGACATAGAAAGCTTTGAAAACGAAGATCGCAATTTTAACGGCATATTGGATGCGAATGAAGATGAGAATGGAAATGGTGTACTTGAGCCGGGCAATGTGGCAACTCTTGATATTGTTGGTGGGGGAAATATAATAGAAACAGATAGCAGGGGATTTGCTGATTTTTTTGTTGCCTATCCACGAGATTATGGAAATTGGGTTATCGTAAAATTGATCGCAACTGTGGCAGTAGAGGGAACAGAAGGTCAAGAGCAGAGGAGCTTTTTGCTTCAGGTTTCGAGTGCTGATCTAACCAACGAAGATATTCAACCACCTGGCTTTGTCAGTCCGTTTGGTGTCAAATCGGAACATACCTGTGGTAGAGTGGTAACAGATTAGTAAAGTTGTTGCACAATAATTTTTGAACTGTGATTGATATGATTTTAATGATTAAGTAAGTGCGTAACATCAGTTAGAGCAAAATGGAGCATTGATGAAAGACAATTCTTCTCTTAGTTACCGCGATGCTGGTGTCAATATCGACAGTGGTCACCAGCTCGTTGAACGCGTTAAACCCATTGCGGCTCGTACTCACCGTCCTGAAATGTTGAGTAGTTTGGGCGGTTTTGGGGCTTTGTTTGAAGTGCCATTAGATCGTTATAAAAATCCAGTGTTGGTATCTGGCACTGATGGCGTTGGTACTAAGTTAAAATTGGCGCAGGCTTACGGCAAATACGATACGATTGGCATTGATTTGGTGGCTATGTGTGTTAATGATATTGTGACTTCGGGTGCTGAGCCGTTGTTTTTTTTGGATTATTACGCAACGGGGCATCTTGACGTAGAGGTTGCTGCGCAAGTGATTGATGGTATTGGAAAAGGGTGTGAATTGGCTGGCGCGGCGTTAGTGGGGGGGGAAACGGCGGAAATGCCTGGGCTGTATAGTCAAGGTGATTATGATTTGGCTGGCTTTTGTGTGGGTATTGTTGAAAAAAATGCAATTATTGATGGTAATCAGGTGCAAGCTGGTGATGCTTTAATTGGGATGGCTTCCAGTGGAGCACATTCTAATGGTTATTCGTTGATTCGCAAAATTCTTGATTATTCAAAAAATCAGTGGTTTGATGAACAGCGCCGTTTGGATGAGGTTTTGTTAGAACCTACCCGCATTTATGTTAAGCCATTGTTACAGTTAATGCAGCACGTACCAATACATGCTTTAGCCCATATCACTGGGGGCGGTTTGTTAGAAAATGTGCCGCGTGTGTTGCCTACTGGCTTGTGTGCGAATATTAATATTCACAGTTGGCAACCTCCTCCAATTTTTGACTGGCTACAACAACAAGGTCACATCTCTGATAGGGAAATGTATCGGACTTTTAATTGTGGTATTGGTATGGTTGTTTGTGTGGCACCAGAAAATCTTGATCAGGCTTTGGGATATTTGAAGGAAATGGGGGAGACGGCTTGGTTTATTGGTGAGATTGAGGGTCATTCTGACGAATCTATTAGGTTGCATGGGATGATAGAATGATGATCACATCTAGCTCAAAAACCGTAAATAACTACAAGGATTACTTTTAAAAAAGGATAAGTCAAAAGCATGCGCGCAATTTAGATTCGTGATTTTTATCACCCACATTGCACCACTACCTAGATTCGATTTTGACTTATCCTTTATTAAAAGTAATCCTTGTAGTTAGTGAAGATAAATAATAAATGGTTATTAGGACGATACATGAACAAATTACCGCTAGTCGTCCTCATTTCTGGGCGCGGCAGCAATTTAAAAGCGATTATTGATGCTCATGATCCATTGGTTGATATACGTGCGGTTATCAGTAATTCTCCACAAGCCCCTGGTTTGCTTTATGCAGAACAAGCGGGTATTCCTACCCAAGTGGTTAATCATACGCAATTTAAGGGTCGTATAGCCTTTGATACGGCTTTACAAACTTGCATTGATCACTATCAGCCAAAATTGTTGGTATTAGCCGGTTTTATGCGAATTCTCACGCCCGAATTTGTTGCCCACTACCAAGGGCGCTTGATTAATATTCATCCCTCATTACTCCCAGCTTTTAGAGGGTTGCATACACATAA
>CAYFOB010000066.1:0-7232 GCA_964344525.1 uncultured Thiomargarita sp. | reverse complement strand
CAGCAGGCGTTAAAGAACATGGCGCTACAGTGCATTTTGTGACGGCGGATTTAGATGCGGGACCAATAATAATCCAAGCGCGAGTGCCTGTTTTGCCTGATGATGATGAGGAAAGTTTGGCAGCGCGGGTATTGCAAGAGGAACATCGTATTTATCCGCAAGCGATACATTGGTTTGCAGAAGGGTGTTTACAATAATTGCCCCATTTGTAGATTATTTATCAATTTTGACTTATTCTTATACATATGGGTTTGGAGAGCAAGCGTTATGTGGATGCGATTCGGATTCTTTATACTTTTTATTATTATAGTGGCTATATTTGCACGTCGAAATAAAATATGGTCTGCTATTACTGTAATAGCCGGGCTCATTATTGCCATTTATATTGGATTGATTGTGGGGGGGGGGATCTATCATTGGCAAAAGAAAAATGAGATCGTCTCTTCACAAAAAACCGTGATTCTTCCAATTACAGATGTGCTCAAAAAATTCAAAAAATTAATGAAGAAATTGCGCTTACTGATAATAAAATTCAACAATTAGATGACTTAAAAACGGCTTTTCCAAATCAAGCGCAAATGATTGAGCAAAAAATTGATCAGTGGCAAATATTGAGGAGGCAATTAATCCATGTCTCAAAAGATATTTACCAAAGGGTAGAAAAAACGTATGTCGCGTACAAAATTGATGAAATACAGGGAAAAAATAAATTTAGTATTATTTCAAAAGAGCTCCTAAATGAGGCAAATGCCGTTTTGGCTAATGCTGAGCTCACTAAATCCACTATAGAGAAACAACTTTATGAATAGGGGTATTTTATTTTTAATCCTACTCATTTTAGTGCCGGTTGGATGTGAGGAAACTGAGGATGCTGTTGATGCTAAGAGACAAGTTATTTTATTTGTGAATGAAATGAATCCTGAGCTCTATCAAGCAATGGTGACTATGAATGAGGAAATGGCGCTGGCTGAAAAAAAGATTATACAGCTGAGCGATTTAAAAGAACTGTATCCAGATCAACGTCATATGATTAACAAATCACTTGATCAATGGCGAAAACTTTTGAAGGATTTAAAATTGACCTTTAATACCATTTCTAATCAAGTGGAGGGCGCTTATGTAGCATATAAAATTGATGAGATACAGGGCAGAAGTAAATTTAATATTATTTCAAAAGCGCTGTTAAAAGATGCTAATGCCGTTTTGGCTGAAGCTGAAGTCACTAAATCAACCATTGAGAGAGAATTGTATGAAAAATAATCTCAAATTGTTATTACTACTACCCCTTATTTTATTTCTGCCTCTTGGATGTGGTGAAGAGGGAACGGCAACTGTTGATGTTGTCAAAGAGCGCATTACCAAGCGCATTCAAGATTGGGTTGGCAAAGGCGATATTGTCATCAAAAAGTATGATAACAAAATAGAAACCGCCAAAAACAATCTGATTAAGGTGAAGGTTTCACGCAATACTTTTGAACCGAAACTGGAGACTCAGAAAAGAAAGCTTGCTGCCATGGAAATGAATGGCGCCTCTCCTGAAAGGATTCAGATATTGAGAGATCATATCCAGCTGATGGAAAGTTATCTTGAGCAAGTTAAATTAGCGGAAAACAAGCTGGAAAATGCGCTCAAGACAATGATTGACAATCGCGAATTGGTGAAACTCAAAGTAGCTGCTTTAGAGGCTAAGCGGGATATGCTCGCTGCTTTGCAGGACATTCAAGCGTACACCAATATTGAAGGTGAGGTTGATGAAATGGGGCTTAAAATGGATAGTACGCTTTCCCAAATGCAAGAAGAAATTTATACGATTGAAGCAGAAATTGAAGTTGGAAAACTCTTTCAGGAAGGGAATATGGAACCTTGAAAATATCTAACGCGATGTTCAACTTTTAATTAACCCCTGATGTTACGCACTTTCGTTCTGGTTACTTAGCGAAGGCGTGGGAACCGGGGTCGACGCGCCAGCGTCCGGTTTTGCGTAGTCCCCACGCCTTTGCTAGGAACGAGGAAAGCTTTAAATAACAATGGCAGTTTATGGCTCAATGTTGTGCCAAATGTGTCAGCGCTGTCGGCAAACGAGTTTGTTGTTGCCCTTTATTATCGCTACAGTGCGTTTCATATTGTTAATATATATTTAAGAAGGGATAAAGTCCGGCTCGAAGACGGCGCAAGACTTAACCGCCCAGATAAATTGTTGTCAATGTAAAACAAGTGTGTAACATCAGCTAAAAATTAAAAATTAAGATATTATGAAAACATTAAACATACAAATTGATGATTCGCTGTATGCTTCGTTATTGGAAATATTAAAAACATTACCGAAAAGTAAAATTAAAATACAGGAACTGGATTCCGCTAATAATCTTAATTTTGAACAAGCTGCGAATTATGCACTAGAGAAAAATAAAGAACTCTATAAGCGTTTATCTTGATGAAACTATTAACACTAGAACAAGTTTTAATATTACATAATCGAGTTATTGAACAATCAGGTGGTTCTATCGGTATACGTGATAAAGGTATTTTAGAATCTGCATTGGCACAACCCTATATGACTTATGGGGGACAGGAACTGTACCCAACATTGATAGAAAAAGTCGCTGCGTTAGGTTTTTCATTAATTAACAATCATCCTTTTGTCGATGGTAATAAACGTATTGGACACGCTGTGGTTGAAGTCACATTACTAATGAACTGTTATGAAATACAAGCTGAGGTTGATACACAGGAAGCCATAATATTAGCAATTGCTGCCAGTGATCTGAGCAAAGAATCCTTTTTGGAGTGGTTACAAAATCATGTTGTGCGACGATAATTGCAAAAATTAAATGAACAAACTCCACAAGCTCTATAAATATAATAAAACCGCTCGCCAAACCCTGTTACTATTTTCCGCCCAAATTTTTAGCCTTGGGATAGGTTTTATTGCCAATATGTTACTGGCTAAGGAAATGGGAGCGCAGCAAAATTACGAAGTCAATATTCGCTACGCACACCAGATGCGATTCAGATTGCAACGGCTTTACAATCGGGTGCAACAGCGTTGATAACAAATGATATCTGTTGGCCAGTTTTGCCGAATTTACAAATGTTGCTATTGGACAAGCTCATTACCCTGATAACGAGAATTGAAGGCCCCCAATAAAGTTTTTCGTCCTTTCTTTATGAAATTCAAGGGGTCTGAAACGTTAAAGCACAAAATTTCCAGTATTTTGGAGTCCGTAGCAAAGCTGCGGGCTTGCGATTTGCCCAAAAAAAAATGATGCTACTCCCAAAGGTTTTAATATTGCTCTATCCAAAATTGCAATTTTGTAAGAGATTGTGCTAAAACGTTACTCAAAAGATCCGAAGGACGGATGCTAGTTCCCAGAGAATACCTAATCTGAATAATACTTTTAAGGCTATTTGCTATTTCTTCCATTGTTGGGATAGCACAGCAAGGGTGTTGCAAATCGTTTTTAAAAAGTTTTCTGAGTAAATCAACTTTTTCCTCCTTCGTTTTTTTTGCGATAGACTCAACTTCTTTTAAATCACAAAAAATGTCAAAAAAATGTAATAAAGTCAGAACGGAAAATGCTTGGTGATTTTGCATCGCTTCTTGATTGTCACCATCAAATTCCTTTATGAGACTATTGTATTCATGATAGAGAAGTAGTATTTTGTGAATATGTCTTTCGAGTTCTCTTGGGGAAAAAAGAGTTGTTAATTTTTGTTTTTCTGTTTCATTAAACAAAAAAAGTTTATAAGAAACCAAAACGAATTTTTCTAAAAAAAAATTTGTGATTCCTTGGACATCATTGTTTATTTTGTTCATTGAGTATTCAAGTGAATACTTCGCAATCGAAAAAGAAGCAGGAATAATTTCTTCGAGTTTTGATCGACTTATTGATTCTTTTTTCTGTAAAAGCAAGGCAATATCTTCTTTCTTATCACTTACGCCACTCATTACCTCGGCAACACAACAAAGAGCCAGTGTCTCAGATAAAATAGAAATGTTTTTTTCGATTTTTATCAAAAGTAAATCATATTCTTTAATGTCGTTCATGAGTTAAGTCTCTTAAAATATTTGGATGAAAAAAAAGCTGTCGGGTGGATCATCCACCCGACAAAATTTCACAACTATTTCTGCTTCAACACAAGCAAAGTCATATCATCAAACACCTTTTGTTCTCCAATATACGTTCGCACGTCATCAACAACAGCTTCTCTGAGCGCTTTTGCTGATTTTTGCCAATGTTGTTTAACAACTTCACAAAGTCGCTCTATTCCATATTCTTCTCTTTCTGGATTTTCTGCTTCTGTAATACCATCTGTGTATAAAACCACCACATCATCTTTGTCTAATGCAACCTGAGTTTGGGACACATATTCGGTAATATCATCTACAAAGCCAACTTGAAAGCCTAAATTATCTGTATCTATTCTTTCGAGTTGACCATTTCGCACCACAATCACATCTTCATGTTGTCCACAAATTCGTAAAACGCCCTTGTCGTATTCCAATAGAGAAAGTGTGAGGTTTTTATTAACCAACATGCGCTCCTGCACATTCTTGTAAATCATGCCATTAATACTATTCAAAAATTTGCTCGTATCAGTTTCCCCATTTTCTAATAGGGTTCGCACTGCAGATTGTGTCATCAGCGCTAAAATACCACTTTCGAGTCCATGTCCTGTCGCATCGCCAATGCCCAACAAAAAACGTCCATTATGTTGAAGAACATCGTAATAATCACCACCCACTTCATCAGCCGGTTCCATAAAGCCTGCAATTTCCAGGTTAGCAATTTGCTCAAGTTCTTGTTCTTTGGGCAATAGCATTTGTTGTATTTTGCGCGTCACCTCAAGTTCTGCACTCATCCGCGTATTTTCAGCTTTCAGTTGTTTTATATTGAGATGCGTTTTGAGGCGCGCCAATAATTCATCTTTGGCAAAAGGTTTGGTTAAATAATCATTGGCCCCCATTTCTAATCCTGTGACCAAATCAGTGACTTGATTTTTTGCCGTCAACAACAAAATAGGGAGCTCATCAGCTTGCCACTTTTCACGAAGTTTTTGTGTCACCTCATACCCTGTCATCTTAGGCATCATCACATCAAGCAAAATGGCATCCGGTTTAAAACCTTTTTCTATAACAGCCAAAGCTTCAATACCAGAAGTCGCTTGAACAATATGATAATTTTGCAAATATAAAAAATTGTTAAGTACTTGCAAATTCACTTGTTCATCATCTACAATCAAAATTTTGAATTGATTGCTTGTTCTCACCTTCTTTCTCTCAGTTAAAGTTTCAGAAGGCGTTTGGAGTTTTGAGACTGGCGCACTCTGAACTGAAATTTGAGAGGAGACTTGCCCCTCTGAAACGGGTATTGTAAAGAAAAAACGCGAGCCAACGCCTACCTGAGACTCAACCCAAATTTTACCGCCATGTAATTCCACCAATTGTTTTGTCACGGCTAAACCTAAACCAGTTCCTCCATATTTTCTGGCTGTCGAACCTTCTGCTTGTTCAAAAGATTCAAAAATTCGGTCAAACTTATCCTCTTCAATACCAATACCAGTATCAAAAACCATCAATTCCAATTGATGATTAACCACTTTAGCCGAAATTTCAATTTGACCTTTTTCCGTGAATTTAATCGCATTACCCACCAAATTATAGAGAATTTGTTGCAAACGGTTTTCATCAGCTTCAACAGGCGGTAAATCCGGCGCAATGGCATTAATCAGTTGTACCTCCTTTTGCCCAATCAGTGGTTGGCTCAAGGTGACAACAATTTCAATGATTTGTTGCAAACTCACCGGTTTAAGTTGTAACTCAAGCGTTTGTCCTTTGAGTTTTGAAAAATCAAGAATGTCATTCACTAAAGTCGATAAGCGTTTGCCACTGCTCACAATCATGAAGAGATTGTTTTTGGTTTGATCACCCAAATTCCCAGTTGCCCCATCTATCAAGGACTCAGCAATGCCAATAATCCCATTCAGAGGAGTCCGCAATTCATGAGAAGTATTCGCCAAAAATTCATCTTTCAGCTGATTTAGCTGTTGTAATTCTGTATTTTTTGTTTCCAGTGCTTTGAATGACGCTTCCAATTGTTGGTAGGAATATTTCAGATTCTTCGCCATCTCTGCGAATGTGGTCGCCAAAACGCTAACTTCATCATGAGAACCCTCACGCACAGGTATTTGGGTTGAAAAATTCCCTTTTGCCAATTCACGGGCTGACTGAGTCAGCTCCACTATCGGCTTTGATATTTTTGCTGACATGAAGAAAATGATAATAAAACCAATCAATAAAAAAATAATTGCAGTGATAATGGATTGAATCACCATGCCATTAATTTGTTCACCAATCTCTTTCTGAGATTGAGCAATTTCTGCAGCAACCTGCGCCATAGAAAAACCCAAATGTAAAACACCCCATGGTTCAGCACCTAGCCGTATTGGGGCGATAAATTCCACAATTTCTTCATTGCCCCGATTAAGTATTTGCCATGTGACTTCTTCTTGATCAACCCCCTCCTCATCAATAGGCCAAGTTTCTCCCTCTAATTCTTCTAGCGCAGAAAACTGATCATCCTCAAATAACATTTCTGTTTCAAACTCATTCCCTTGCTCTTCGACAGCCAAAAAATCGTCATTTTCTGGCAATTCAAGTTTCACTTCAAGCGCTGGTTGCGTGGTATCAAGATACACTTTACGATCCACATCCATTAATATGCCATAAGCCAGTTCAGAGTCATCCTTCACAGCCGTTAGTACTAATTCATTGATTTGAGAAAGATTAAAAGCCGCCAATTCGATGGCAATTTGATTAGCCATATTATCAGAAAGCGTTTGCCCTCGCAGAATCGTTTTCTCCCGCATGAGTTCTTCACGGTTAGCCAATTCTCGGATCAAAATATCTTCCTGTGATCGAATTTGCATGTAGGTTAAGGTAGCCAATAAGGCAGTCACTAAACTTAGCATGGTGGCAAGAAGTCGCCAACGTATACTACGTATATTCATTGTCAGCTTTCCTTTGTTGTTCATATATGTGTGCATAGTATTTTATAGCTTTTCAGAAAATAGGACTCCAAACTTTGGGCAGGAAGAGCCTGACCAGTAAAGGTTTAATACAAGACACTGTGTGTTCCCCAAAGGGTGGACGATACCTGACAGGCACAAGCGGTGGTTCCCTTTGAGGCGCTCTTTCTAAAAGAATTTCAGTAGACATGATTGTTTTTCCT
>CAYFOB010000065.1:0-12474 GCA_964344525.1 uncultured Thiomargarita sp. | reverse complement strand
ATTCGTTGCACTCGTGCTTCTTTTAGCCGTTCCATCAAGCTATCAATGTGCGTATCCCTTCGCATAATCAGGGTTTGTGCAGCCTGTTCCACATGTTCTGGTAAAATTTCTTTTGAAACATCAAAGTTAAGAATTTGTTCCACAATTTCACACGCAATGGCATTGACCAGCCAAGGTTGCCCTTGGGTATAATGATAAATTTTTTGAATAACCTTTGGCGAAAACGCTTGATTCGTTTCGATTGTATGCTGAGCATGCAGTTTGGCTATTTCATTGAGCGTGAAGTTATGCAAGGTTTTTGAAGCTTTGACAATATTGAATGGACTTACACTGCCAAGCGTCTCTTGATCATCACGGAGTTCGCTCTTATAATCACGAATATTTCGCATACCCACCAGCGCAATGGAATGAACAAAGGAAATGTCACGGCGATTAACGTATCCATCCCTCAATTGTCGCAAAAAAGAAATTAGTGTCCCATTAGATAAACAATCGACTTCATCAAATAAGATTATCAATGGTTTGTCTAAGTTTTCAACAAAATAGGTGAGGGCTTCTATCATGGCGACATTGAAATCGGCATAATCAACTTGATCAGCAAAGGGATATTTTCTCAAGGTTTTATGAAATTTCACCCTCGTTTTCATCACTCTGAGAATGGCGGGGATGCCTTTTTCAGGTTCATTAATTCCCTGAATGGTTTCAAGTGAACAATACAATGCGTAGTAATGTTTTGAAGCTTGTAATTGCTGGGCTAATTCCAGTAACAAAGTCGTTTTGCCTGATTGGCGGGCGGCATGGATAACAAAATATTGCTCCTGTTCAATCAATTTAATCAGCCCTTGGCATCGCTCCAGAGTTGGTAGCATATAATGTTTATCAGGACTACAAGGTCCTGCAATGTTAAAGGTTTTTTTCATCTGGCCTCTTCCAAACTAAAGTTTGGACTCCTTTTTAATGTCTAACAACCCACAATATGAATCGTTTTGCCACCTATTTTGCGAGTTTTCCAAAAAATTTTTTCGCGCCATTCAGGTTTTTTTCGCCGATCAAATACAATCAACCAACCTTCCTGACAATTTAACTTATCCATATAACCTGCCAACTGTTCCTTTCCTTCTTGATAGGTTTTCTCATTGTAGCGTAGCTTTAACTCAATTGGATATTTCTCTGCTCCATAATGTACGCACAAATCCAAACGTCCTCGACCTCCTGCCAATTCTCGTGAAATACGCCCGCCTGCCATCGAAACCACCTGTTGTAAAAAAGCTTGCAAAATCAAATGAGGCGCGGCTTCCTGATATTGATATCGCCCAACCCAAATTTCGCTGTTTTCTCGCCAAAATTGTTGGAAATTCTGGAGCAATTGTTTCATGTCAAGTTTTCCCTCTCTCAAATAGGTTTCTGTTGGAAAGTGGCGTTTTTTCATTTCCATTTGCGAACTGGCGCTTAAGGTGCGAATAATGACTTCGCCATAAATTGGATTTGATGGTACCAGCCCTTTATCATCATCCTCTTTAAGCAAACCAAGATCAAGTACATATTGATAATCATCATCCAACCAATCGTATCCTTTAGCTTCTCCGAGTATCACCGGTTCAACAATTCGTTGCACTCGTGCTTCTTTTAGCCGTTCCATCAAGCTATCAATGTGCGTATTCCGTTGCATTGTCAGGGTTTGTACCGCTTTTTCGACTTGTTCTAATCCAATCGTTTTTGAAAAATCATTGTCGAGAATTTTGACCACAATTTCTCTAGCGAGCGCGTTTACCAACCAAGGTTGGCCTTGAGTCTCGTGATAAATTTTTTCAATGATGACTTTTGAGAAAACTTGTCCTGTTTGTTCTGTGTGTTGGGCATAAAGGTTGGCAACTTCCTTCGCCCTGAAATTCCGTATGGTTAAGGCTTCAGCCACAATATTAAATGGGCTGCCCGTACCAAGCCTCCCGTTGGGTGCGGTTTTTGTGGGAGATCGGATTTCTGCTTTGTAATCACGGATATTTCGCATACCCACCAGCCCAATGGAATGCACAAAAGGAATATCACGACGGTTAATATATCCATCCCTTAGCTGTCGCAAAAAGGAAATCAGTGTCCCATTGGACAAACAATCGACTTCATCAAATAAGACTATCAATGGTTTGTCTAAGTTTTCAACAAAATAGGTGAGGGCTTCTATCAAGGCGACATTGAAATCGGCATAATCAACCTGATCAGCAAAGGGATATTTTTTCAAGGTTTTATGAAATTTCACCCTCGTTTTCATCACTCTGAGAATGGCGGGGATGCCTTTTTCAGGTTCATTGATTTCCTGCACAGATTCCAGTGAACAATATAAGGCATAATACTCCCCATTTTCATTCAATTGCTGGGTTAACTCTAGCAAAAGCGTTGTTTTGCCTGATTGGCGGGCGGCATGAATGACAAAATATTGTTTTTGCTCTATCAAGTTAATGAGTCCAGAGCATCGCTTCTGTGCGGGTAGCATATAATGTTCATCAGAGTGACAGGGTCCCGCAATGTTAAAGGTTTTTTTCATATTTAATTTCCTTTTGTGTCAAAATAACTTGAGCAAAACAGAAAATTCTTTAAGCGCTTCTTGAATATAAGGAATATCAAAATTTTGGGCACTTTCTTGTAGGGAGTCGCCATAATGGATAAAAGTTGGAATATTATATTCGCTTCCAAGTTCTCTCATCTTTTCGGCAAATGTGACAATAACCTCTATTTCTATTGTCACATTTGTATTTTCCCAAAGTGGTATGACTTCTTGTTTTAACCGGCTTCTTAATTCAGGAAGAGTGGCAATCTCTTCTGGATTTAGCGTGCTCGTTGAATCGGTGACTGCTTTCTCCATTTGAGTATATTTGATGTAGCAGGATAGCTCAGTGAGTAACTCTGAAATATTAACGGGTTTCGCTAAATAACCGTCAAAACGGTGGGCTTCCGTTTTATATTTTTCATTCAAGGTAGCGGAAGCAGTTAGGGCAATCACTGGGATATCGGTTGTGTTTGGATTGTCTTTTAAATGCTTGGTGGTTTCATAACCATCCATTTCTGGCATCCTGATATCCATCAAAATCAGCGCTGGATGATATTCTTCTGCAAATAGTAACGCCTTGTGTCCATTTTCTACACTGATTACCTCTAAATTGACTTGTGATAAACATTCTTCAATAAAATAACGATTAGATTCGATGTCATCCACCACCAATATTTGTGTTTTTTCAAACATGATATTGCTTAAGTCAAAAATATTGTCTGGTTTGGCAGAAGGCAGGCTTGTTGCTATTTCGACTTTTTGTAAAAGAATTTCAAAATGACTGCCTTTGCCAGGGATACTTGCAACAGAAATTTGACCATTCATCATTTCAACTAAACGTTTGCTAATAGCAAGCCCTAAGCCAGTTCCACCATATTTGCGAGTACTTTGCCCATCTTGTTGCCTGAATGATTCAAAAATAAGTGTTTGTTGATCAGCCGGAATACCAATGCCACTATCTTCCACGGCAATAATTAAATCAATATGATTTGGATAAGTCTTTTGATTCGCACAGAGCTTAATATGTCCACTTTCAGTAAATTTAACGGCATTACCAATCAAATTTAATAACACCTGCCGTAAACGCGTTTCATCCAAAAATAAAGCCGGAGGCAAGCTTTCATCAATCTCTGTCATGAAATCAATATTTTTTTCAGCCATTTTGAGGCTGAAAATCTGTTGTAACTCAGTGAAAATAACCTGGGGGTTTACAGGTTCATATTGAATTTCGAGTCGCCCGGCCTCAATTTTTGATAAATCAAGTATATCATTAATTAAAGTCAAGAGGCTTTTACCTGCCGTTTGAATGGAATTGAGATAATTCCTGTGTTGCTTGTTAGTAATCAAGGTGGCAAGTATATCACTAAAACCAATGACAGCATTCATAGGCGTGCGAATTTCATGGCTCATATTAGCCAAAAATTCACTTTTGGCCCGGTTGGCTGACTCTGCTTCTTCTTTAGCCTGTATGAGAGCGAATTCAGCTTGTTTACGTTGGGTGATATTTTCTATTTTAGCCAAAAGATGCGTCATTTTTCCTTTGTCATCTTCAAAAAATGAAACGGCTAAATTTCCCCAGACAATTTGCCCATCTTTTCTAATATAACGTTTTTCCATTTGGTAATATGATTTTTGATCTGTCAAGGTTTCCGCAATTATTTGTTTGTTTTTGTTCATGTCTTCAGGATGTGAAATACTTGAAATTGTGCGCCCAATCAATTCTTTTTTTGTATAACCCAACATTTGACAAAAAGCAGTATTAACTTCAACAAAACGGAGATCCGCGCTGCCAATGGCCATGCCAATGGGTCCTTCTTCAAATATTTTGCGAAATTGCTCCTCACTTTGACGAAGTATTTCTTCAACCTGTTTACGTTCTGTGATGTCATGGGCAATACCTTCAACTGAAACAACATGACCTTGCTCATCGAAGACGGGCACCTCAGAGACTTCAAGGGTTTTAATCGTTCCATCTTTACAATAAATTTCTACGTCATACAAAGGCTGAACAATTCCTTGTATGCTCAGTTCAGTATGATATTTTACTTTTTCATTAACTGGGCTATTTGTCAAATAATTTGTGTAATGGGTCATAAATTCTTCTGGTGTGTAACCCAATGTGCTTTGAACAGAATGACTGAGAAAGGTAAATATACCATCAGTATTATGACTATAAAAAAAGAACTCATTTGATATATGTTCTATGAGTCGCCGATATTTTTCTTCACTCCTTTGTAATGCGAGTTCAGCTTGTTTGCGTTCTGAAATATCACGAAAAACGCCTTGTAGTATAGACTTTCCCCGAATATTAAGAACATGTGCTGATATTTCAACAGGGACTTCAATACCATCAGAACGAAGAACAACATATTCAATAAGAGAAGTTTGTTTTGTCAAGCGAGCATGCTCAGAAAATTTTTTCTGTGATTCTTGATTTCTTGAGGCAGGGTGTAATTGCGATTGGTGCAAACCGATAATTTCATCGCGCGGTTTAAGTAGGAGTTTTGAAGCGGCAGGATTCGCATCAATAATAATACCTGTTTCAGCTTTAGCCAAAAAAATCGCATCTGGCGCACCTTCAAACAATGCACGAAATCGTTCTTCGCTTTCTTGCAATGCTGATGTTCTTTCTGCCACTTGCATTTCTAGTTGATCTTGGTGACTTTGTAATTCCTCATGGGCATTTTGAAGCTGTGTCATCATACTATCGAAGGCTCTTGAAAATTGCCCAATTTCATCCTGTGTATCAACAGTTATTTGATAGTCCCAATTGCCTTTTTCTATTTCTTTAGCCCTGCGATGTAATTTGAGAATGGGGAGGGTTATGCTTTTGGAAATGAAAAAAGCCAGTATTCCACTGACACTTAATAACAATATAAAGAATGAAACCATCAGTTGCACAAGCTTGTTTACTGGTACAAAAGCCTCTTTTGTATCTATTTCCGTTAATAAACACCAATTAACACCTTCAATCAGATGGTGTGTTCCAATTACTAATTCACCGCGATAATCTTCATAAATTTCTCTATTGCTTATTTCAGAGGTTGTAAAACATTTTCTTGCTTCCAATGAATCAACTTTCAATTTTAAAAAGGTATCTTCTATAAACCGTGAGGGTGTAATCATATATCCATCTTTGTTGATCAGGTATATATCATCAGTTTCGTGATGCCTTTGTGAAAGAATTTTGTATAATTTTTCTTCAGCTTCTATATTAACAATGACAATGCCAACAAATTTTTCCTTGATTAATATTGGAGCAGAGATACTTATAACTTTAGTCCCCGTTATTGTGGAAATATGCATATCACGGATATAAACGGCATTTTTGCCGTATGCAAATATTTCTGCATTGCCAATAGAGTCGATTTTAGAATGACTTGATACCACCACCTGACCCTCTTGATCCAAAATTCTTATTCGAGAAATGTTCTCATGAATATTAATCAAAGTTTTGATTTTTTTTCTGGCAGGTGTGATATTTTGGGTGGTGATTGCATCAATAAAAACGGTCTCTATAGCAAATGTTTTAACCAATTCAGCCTCTTCATCTAACAAGCTTTCAATGTGATGCGCCCTTGATGCAGTAATCGTTTCTAAATGATGATAAATTTCAGTTTCAATCATTTGCTTTGAAACGATATAACTGCTTGTAATAGTTACAATAGCAGTTAAAATGAGTACAAAAATGATGCTGAAGATTTTGGTTTGTATTTTCATGGTTTGGTTAAGGGTAAGTTGTTTGAACCTTGGAGTCCAAAAGTTGCACATTACGGTAAATAACTACAAGGATTACTTTTAGTCTTGTGCCACCTCATCGGTGGGGTTTATCCTTTATTAAAAGTAATCCTTGTAGTTATTCATGGGTTTTAGAATTGTTGTCTGGAACGCGCAATAAAAATAATGTACCTACCTATAAAAAAATGTGATGTTTTAAAGAGAGGTGCTATGTTAGTATTAACCATGATTAATGTAATGTTTTATTCACTACATTTTGTGTCGCATGGCAACTTTGTCATGTAGGGGATGACATTTATCATCATAATCCAAACTTGATATTAAAATTAGAACTTATTAATATATTAACATTAACAATATTCGTAACACATAATAATATGTTATCCCTATCAAATGCCTTTTTCAATAAAGTATTTCTATAAATTAATAAAAAGGATAAATAAATGTATGCTCGACTAAAAAACAGCCTATTTCTTGCGGGCTTGAATCCTCTGCCGCGTTAAAAGCCAATCTTCAAGAGACGGCAGTCGAAGGTGTAAAAATTGATCCTCGTTTTTTTATTTTGCGAGAGCCTGTGAATGCCTCTGGTGGCATACTTAAGGTGCTTAATAAGCTGTTGTACGAATTGCATCACCCTTATCGGAACTGGCGTTTGCTTTTGCCTGAGTTGCGTAGTTTTGTGCTGAAAAATGCGCCACGTTATGTGAGTCATCCGCAGGGGCCACGTTGTGCTTATTTGTTTGTCACAATATTTTTGGAGGCTATGGAAGATGAGGCAAAACAGCTTCCTCCTGAAGATGCTGCTGAGCTTATTGGTGCTTATTTGGATCGTTTGGTCAGTTTGTTAAGTTCGGCACAATTGCAGGCATATAGCGCCACGATGAGGGATATTTTCATTGAGTTGGGCAAGTTACCGTCTGAAAAAATACTGCTGTTGGCGCGGATTTATCATCCATTGATGCGAACTTTTAATGTGCTGTTAAGTAAATTTAATGATTTAGGGGATGATTGGCAAGTATTGGCTGATTTGGCTTATCGTTTATTTGATGAGACGTACAATTATTGGTTAACTCAAAAGGACCCAACAGACTATTTTCAATCTAGCATGCCCGAGGCCATTTCTCATGCCACCATACAAGCGCATATCAAAGAGTTGAAAGCATCCACCGCACAGAATTTTTTAGATAAGATGTCCAATTTGCCCACTTATATGGATATAGTCAAAGGGTATCAGCAGATTGGAGAAAAACTCAAAAAATCAACAGGCGAAGATGAAAGGTTGACCTATTTGTTTCGCATTATGGAAACCGATGGGCTTTTGATGCTCCATGAAAGTACGCTTAAGGAAATTAATCGCGCTTTGGTGCAAATGGTGCGCCGCCAAAATTATGAGGAGATAGAGGAATTTTTTCTTAAAACGTTTCAACTTCTTAAGTGTAATGTCGAAAAATATCCTGAGACTGCTTTACAGTTAATCAAAACGCTGGGTACTGAAATCTATAAACGTAATAATAGCCGAATGGTTGAAGCCTTTTTGGCGCAAGCGGTGCGCTTTGGGTTTCAATATAGTCGCGTGAGTGGTTTTACCCGCGAGTGGCAACCAATTGATAATCCCGCGCATATTGTTAATATTCGTGTTTGGCTGGGGTTGATTGAGCAAAATCCGGAATGGTTTTGCACCTTGTTGTCGGCTTTGATCATTAACATCAAATTAACAGGTACATGCATTCGTGATACTGATTTATTCCAAAAGGAAGTCACTCGGTTGTTAAACAGTAATGTTTCTCCTGTTTATAATCTGGTGAAGCAGTTTGCTAAATTATTGCCCGTTTATTATAACGACATTGGGGCTGAAGGTTTGTTGCGCGATGTATCAACAGAACTTGATGAAATCACTCAACGTCAAGATCGTTTAGTTCACTTTATGCGCAAACAATGCCATGTAGAAAGCAATAACTGGATTGTGGATTTCATGCGGGCTGTATTTGCCTTTTGGCGCACGGCGGATAAGGCACAGATCGCTGGTTTTGTGCCACAGGAAGTGTTGGAGCAAATTGATGCGGCTGGCGCATATGTTGAATCAGTACATGGCATCACAAAAGCATTGTTTGAGAAGCAAGGTTATACCGAAGAAGAGCAATTATTGCAATGTCCGTTGGCTGAAACAGAGCAACTGATTCAAGGGCTTGATGCTTATCCTGAACAGGAAAGGCGGCGCGTCTTTTTGATGATACGTATGTATCATTTGCTTAATCTGAAGTACAATTTGGGTTTTCAGGAAATTCAAGAGCAATTGGTTGAGGCTAAAAAAATTGGTTTGCCAGATATGTTGGATGTGTTGCAAAAAGATGATGTTTATGAATGCCTCGATGTGCTCTTTGAAGCGATGGAGAAATTGCAAAAGATCATCTTAAGTTCAGAAGTTTTTGAGGTGTCTGAAGAGGTTTTGCAAAAACGCCATGTTACCACCGATATTCCATCAGTTTATGGTTATTATCGAGAGCGCAAATTTGATGCCTTGAGTTTGTCTTTTCGCTTGGAAAATTTGGCTAATATTTACTTGGAAAAATTGGTTGAAGCGTTAAATCCAGGATTGCTCACTAAGGGAAATCTTGATAAAGTCATTAAAGGCTTAAAGCTGTTTCTCCGCGCAATGGACATTAATGGGATTGCGTCAAGGCGTTTGGTTCATTTGGTTGATCTATTGGAACGAACGTTACAAGTGAAACGATTTGCTTTTCGGCAGTACGTTGATCTGTTCCGGAGTTTGTCGGAAGCGCTCAAAGATGTGATATATACCCATTATACGAATTATCACCGTGACAATTTGGCGATTATTGTGCCATCATTAGATAAAAATACTTTATTGCCACGGTATGCACCTCAACTTGATGATGATCCAAAAGGCAGTTTAAGCCGGATTTCTGAGAGTTTTGAACGTGATTTGATAGCAGAAACGCCAGGCTTGCAGGCGATGGACAATTATATTAGCCGTGCCTACCAAATTTTGAATGATCAGGGTGCTCGCTTGCAGGGCGCAGCGGCAGATATTTTGATGGTTTATGATCCAGAAAAGCTTTTTTGTGCCCTGCATAATCCTAACCCTTTGAATGATGATGCGATTCATTTGGGTAGTAAGGCGTTTCATTTAACGCGCTTAGTTAAGCTTGGGGTACATGTTCCCCCAGGTGTGGTATTAACCACCGAATTTTTTCGCTATGAAAAAGTGGTTCGTGGCTATCCACCAGCTTGGCGGGATTTTGTGGATAAGTTGCACCAACAATTGGCGATTATTGAAAAACAAACTGGGCGGGAATTTGGTTCGACAGACAATCCATTGTTGCTTTCTGTACGTAGCGGTGGATTGATTTCAATGCCTGGCATGATGTCCACCATCCATAATTTGGGCATCAACCCAGAAATTGTGGAGGGTCTCGCCAAACAAACGGGTAACCCGAAATTTGCTTGGGATACTTATCGACGTTTTATCCATTCATGGGGACTGGCTTCAGGGATAGGCAGAGAACCGTTTCATGCCTTGATAAGTGATGCGAAAAAACGCTATGGGATCACCAAGAAAAAAGAATTTACGGCAGAGCAAATGGAGGAACTCGCCTTTGCTTATCGCGAAGTTGTAGAAAGCCATGGGATTTATGTGCCTGAAGATCCATTAATGCAGCTGTTAGATGCTTGTAGCTATGTGATTGAATCGTGGGATGAGCCAAAGGCAAAGGAATTTCGACGCTTAATGGATATTTCTGATGCTTGGGGTACGTCGGTATTGCTCCAAGAGATGGTATTCGGTAATCTCAATCAGAAATCAGGCACTGGGGTACTTTTTACTTCCCACCCACGTCGCAGCTTGAGTCGAGTGACATTGTGGGGCGATTATACACCGGAGAACCAAGGAGAAGATATTGTGGGGGGGGTTGTCTCCACTTTACCGATTTCTATTGAGCAAAGCGAATTGGATGGACGACCCAAGGAGCAAAGTATGGAAGTTTGCTTCCCCGAAATTTACCAATCTTTGCTGAAGCTTTCTCGTCATTTGGTTTATGAGAGACATTGGAATAATCAGGAAATGGAATTTACTTTCCAAGGAGAGTCAGCAGATTCCTTGTATCTGTTACAAACCAGAGACATGGTGATGGCAAAGGCCAAAAACCTGCCTAAGTTTTGCCGAACGCCAAAATTTAATCAATCTATTTTGGCGCGTGGCATGGGCGTTTATGGTGGTGCCTTGGCTGGTTTAGCCGTTTTTAACCGAGAACATATTGATTTGCTGCGTCAAAAATATCCAGATACTCCATTAATTCTCATCCGTTCAGATACAGTCCCCGAGGATATTAGTGAGATATCAGCAACAGATGGTTTGCTAACTGCGCGAGGTGGACAAACTTCCCACGCCTCCATCGTGACTATCCGTTTACAAAAAAACTGCGTGGTTGGTTGTGAAGTGATGGTTGTTTATGAAGCAAAAGGATATTGTACTTTCAAGGATACGGTTATTAAGGTTGGTGATGCTGTCAGTATTGATGGGCAAAGTGGTTTGGTATTAAAAGGTCATCATCCTACCGAACAGACTGATGTTGGCTGTGAAACTTAACAAGCAAAGCGCTGCTTTGCACTCCATGTCACAGTTTTATTGGAGTGCAGCGCTTTGCACGATTTATTATTAACAGGAGAACTTAATTAATGGCACAAGATAGCAATTTGGGTACATTAGGTATCAATGGGATGGGGCGCATTGGTAAATTATCACTGTGGCACCAACTTTCTCGTAAGGCTTTTAGCGAAATCGTGGTTAATCTTGGGCGCAAATCGGGTACAGGTTTGCATGATATTGCCGCTTTTATCGAAAAAGATAGTAGTTATGGTCGCCTAAGTAATTATATTTACGGGATGAATGGTCCTAGTACCTTGATCGAAAATTTGGATGAAGTCAATGGTACGATGGTCATTAATGGTGTGAAAGTGAAAATTTTACGTTCCGCACGTAACCCCAAAGACATTGGTTGGGGAGACCATGGGGCGAGATTGGTCGTCGATTCAACAGGCGCGTTTACTGATCCCACTGTGCCTGGAGATAATCCAAAAGGTGCATTACGTGGTCATTTGGAAGCGGGTGCAGAAGTGGTGATTTTGTCAGCGCCTTTTAAGATTAAGGATAAAGCGCTCAATATGCCAGACGATGCGATCACAACTGTGATGGGCATTAACGATGAAGATTTTGATCCACGGCAACATAAAGTGCTTTCGGCGGCTTCATGCACCACCACTTGTTTGTCCCATATGATGAAGCCGTTGATTGACCATTTTGGCGCCGATGAAATTTTGTCTGCCTCCATGGTGACTGTGCATGCAGCAACACCTAGCCAAAATGTGTTAGATGCTGTGCCAAAGGCGGGTGCTACCGATTTGCGGAAAACTCGTAGTGTGATGAATAATATCATCCTCACCAGTACAGGGGCTGCGAAAGCGCTAAAATTAGTGATTCCAGAAATGTCAGGTATCGGTTTTATGGCGGAATCTGTGCGTATTCCCACGTCTTCTGGTTCATTGGTTATTTTAACGCTAAATCTCCAAGCTGAGAGCCCTGATCGTCCCATCCGACGTGCAGAGATTAACAACATCTACAAAACGGCGGCTGAGGGCGCTTATAAAGACTACATCATTTATTCGGAAGAACAAAATGTGTCTGCTGATGTTGTTGGCTTTCCAAAAGCGGCGACAATTATTGAATCGCATGAAACCCATACGCGAACAGCACATATGCGTATCCAAACGGGTAGTGGACAATTTTTAGAAGCGCCTGTCACGCAAGCCGTGATTTTCGGTTGGTACGATAATGAATTGGGCAGCTATACGAATATGTTGGGTGAACGTACAGTGAGCCTTGCACGGAAAATGCTTTGATGTGCTAAAAAAGCAACTACAAGGATTAGATATAAGCAGGGATAAACCACAATAGGGTTTATCCCTGCCCAAACCCTTGTAGTTAACAAAAATAGGTGAAAATTCAGGAGTTCGTAATGGATTATTCATGCTGTTGCGAATTGAATCAGCCCTGTTAAAGTAGCTGTTTGGCGTTGAACCCGTTGAATTGCATTTCGATATTCAGCTTGGCGAGTCAGCCAGGTTTGATAAACTAGTGCAGGATGGCGGAAATTTCCAGGCCACTCGAAGCGGAGCTT
>CAYFOB010000064.1:12324-12582 GCA_964344525.1 uncultured Thiomargarita sp. | reverse complement strand
TTCTGAAAAGGTAAAGAGTCTTCTCTCATTTTTTTCCAAAACAGCCTCTAAACAAGCGGCAAAAATTAAAGGTGTTATCTTTAATGATGTTTCGCAGCGTAAACGTTGATAAGAAGGAGGCTTAATATGTCAGCTTTATTCTGTTTTTCAGATTCACTGTGGATATTTATTTTCTTATGGTTAGCCCTCATGATTCTAAGTTTGCCGCCACATTATTTATTAGTCGTTGTTGTTGGTTTAGCTTTTATCTTTTTTAGA
>CAYFOB010000064.1:4800-12229 GCA_964344525.1 uncultured Thiomargarita sp. | reverse complement strand
AGAGCCAAAACGGAAACGATTTGCAACAGGACGGTGATTTTAGGTATCACGCCACATGGGGTGACATTTGCGGAAAAAGTATTATACAAGAAAAGTGGTATTAACTTTCAGGGGTTTTGTGATGATAACGCACATATTTTTACGGGCAATCATTTTCCAGTGCTAGGGAAAATTAATCAAGTTTTAGAATTCGCTCAATCAGGTCAAATTGATACGGTTTACATAGCGATTCCACTCACTCATCAAGTGAAAAATTTAATCAATGAACTCACTGACACCCCCGTTTCTGTTCAAATCATATTACCTGGCGTATTCACAAACAAGCCACAATCTCGGCTCATTGAACAATTTAACATTTATGAAACGGCCTTTGGCAAAATTAAGGACAAAATCAAACGAATTGAAGATATTATCCTGGGCAGCATCATTATGCTCATTATTGCCCTACCAATGTTACTCATTGCTGCAATCATAAAATTAACTTCTCAGGGTCCTATATTCTATAAACAAAATCGATACGGCTTAAATGGAGAAATTATTAAAGTTTGGAAATTTCGCACCATGAGCGTTTGCGAACAAGACAACGCTTTTAAACAAGCCACCAAAAATGATACGCGTGTCACTTGGATTGGTCGATTTCTGCGGAACACTTCTCTTGATGAATTACCTCAATTTATCAATGTCTTACAAGGAAATATGTCGATTGTTGGTCCACGTCCACATCCTATTCCCCTGAATGAAAAACACCGCAAACTCATTGCAGGCTATATGTTACGTCATCAAATCAAACCAGGCATTACAGGTTGGGCGCAGGTTAATGGATGGCGTGGTGAAACTGATACATTGGAAAAAATGCAAAAGCGTGTTGAATTTGATTTTGAATATATTTGCAATTGGTCGTTGTTGTTGGATTTTAAAATTATTTTACTGACTCTTTATAAAGGTTTTTTCAGCAAAAACGCTTATTAAATCTATGAAAAATATTTTGACCGTATTTTCTGTATTGAGTTCTCGCATGCTGGCTACTGCATTAGGGTTCATACTCAATGTTATGATAGCCAGGCTCTATGGGGCAGAAGGTACGGGGTATTATTATCTGTTTCTTTCTTGGCGTGGGCTTGTATCAAGTTTCTTAGGGGGGGGATACAAGCCATACATCACACGCAAGGTTGCAACGAATAAACCCTCTCAAATTGTATATCATGCGATGCAAAATGTACTAATCTACGGCACGCTATTACTGCTTTTTGGATCATTTTTTTTTGAGGAAATCATTTTTTGTACGATAATTGCGGGCATTTTCCTGAACTTAGTGCATATTATGGCAGCCGCCTTTAAAGGATTAGAAAAACCCCGCACCAGCATTTTTTTGGAATTCAACGCGATCCCATTTATTGTTTTAATCATCCTATTTTTTATCTTTATCGACTTATTTTTTATAACGCTGACTGGATTACTGTGGACATTTTGTCTGGCCTCTGCCTTAACCCTCTGGATTGGAGTCAGGTTATGGAATAAATCTTTAAAAAAAGAAAGCAACACAGAAAGCCTGCATATATGGCAAAACAAAAGCGTCTTACATTTTTGGCTGATAAACCTTCTTTCAGTGGGAACTTACCATGCACCATTTTTTATCTTAACTTTTTTGGCAACATCAGAAGAAATTGGTCAATTTGGCGTTGCAAACCGGTTGGTTGCCTTAGCTGCCATGGTACTCGTTGCTTTATCAACTCTCTACGCAGCCAAATTTGCAAAATCTCATTATAATAGAAATCATAAACAACTTCATCAATATTTGAAACAATCACAAATTTACTCTATAACCGCTTACTTGCCATTTTTTTTGATTTTTATCCTATTTCCAAACCAAATTATCCTCCTATTTGGTGATGAATTTACAAAGGCAACAAGCTATTTATGGATTTTAGGATTTGGTCAATTGGTAAATTCACTCACCGGACTTGTTGGTAATATGCTGAACATGATGGAAGATGAAAAATTTGTTTTCCAGTTAAAACTTGTTTTATTTTTTTTATCAAGCCTTGCCATGTTAGTGTTTGGTTTGACTTATGGAGTGATAGGCGTGGCTATTATCTACGCCGCTCAAAATGTAATTGTCAATCTATTGTTTTATTGGCGGGTACGCTATTTACTCAAACAGAGATATTCATAACAATGCTTTCAAAATGGCCTAACTTTTTAATCATTGGCGCGACGAAATCGGGCACCACATCGCTTTACTATTACCTATCTCAACACCCAGAAATTTATATGAGTCCCATCAAAGAACCACGCTTTTTTGCGCTAGAAGGTGATGCGCTTGATTATCATGGACCAGATGATCCAGCCAGCAGTTGTGAATATACAAATTTATCACAATATTTAACCCTTTTTAAGGGAGTCAAAAACGAAAAAGCGATAGGAGAAGCTTCAGGCTTATATCTCTATTATAGTCAAAAGGCGGCCAAAAATATTAAACACTATATGCCCAATGCTAAACTGATTGCCATATTGCGCAACCCCATCGAACGCGCTTATTTTAATTACATTTATGCTTTAAGAGAAGGGCGTGAAACGGCCCAAAGTTTTCGTGAGGCATTAATACTAGAAGAACAACGAATAAGCCAGAAATGGGGACCACATTGGCATTACAAATCAAAAGGTTTTTATGCAACACAATTGAAACCCTATTTTGAGAGGTTTAATCAAAAACAACTGGCAATTTATCTTTATGATGATTTAAAAAGCAATCCTCAACAATTCTGCCAAAATATCTATCATTTTCTTGGGGTTGATACTCACTTCTGTCCAAACACTTCCCAAAAATATAAGATTGATGGGCTGTCAAAAAGTTTATTTTTGTATAAATGGCTGAAAAAACCTTCTCCTCTCAAAAAATTGACCTACATTTTTCCAAGAAATTATCGGAAGTATTTAAAAGAAAAAATAGCCCAAATAAACACAAAGACTGATACCCCCCCATTTTTACCAGAAGAGCGCTATCATCTTATGGAGGTCTACCGAAAAGAGATATTGGCACTTCAGGAAATGATTGGGCGGGATTTGAGTCACTGGCTTGAAGTATAATTAACTTCCAGGCTGGGGTGATAACCCAATTCGATTGAATTTTATTCATGGTCATGAATTTTACTTTATGAACATCAGTAATTACGATTAAACAATCGAAAAAAATTATTTGTCGTCACTTGCGCTATCGTCTCAAAACTTTCACCCCGCAAATTCGCAATAAACTCCGCAACATGTCGTACATAAGCGGGTTGATTGGTTTTCCCACGATGCGGTACAGGCGCTAAATATGGGGCATCAGTTTCCACCAACAGACGATCTAAAGGAACTTTTTTCGCCACTGTTTGCACCGTTTCAGCATTTTTGAAAGTCACAATACCTGAAAATGAAATATAAAATCCCATATCCATTGCCTGTTGTGCAATGTCCCAATTTTCTACAAAGCAGTGCATGATGCCACCAACAGTTGCTGCATTTTCTTCGCGTAAAATGCGTAAAGTGTCTTCAGCAGCATCACGGCTGTGAATAATTAGTGGTTTACCCACCTCTTTTGCAGCTTGAATTTGAGTACGAAAACGTTGTTGTTGCCATCTCAAATCGCCTTGGCTGCGAAAATAGTCTAATCCCGTTTCTCCAATGGCAATGATATGGGGATCATCTGCCAAACTTGTGAGCGTTTGTACATCAACAGTAGACTCGCGTGACGTATTTGGGTGAATACCCACAGAGGCAAATACATTATCTATGCGTTGTGCAATGCCCAACAAGGTGGGAAAATGATCAAGATCAATTGACACACTTAAAAAATGACTGACGCCCAGATTATGGGCAGCAGAGACTAGGATATCAGGACTGCTATTTTTAATTAAATCTAAATGACAATGTGAATCAACTAACATGGCTATTTTTTAAATTCGTGCGAGGTGTAATTTTTTGTTATCATATCAGTAACAATCATTTCTCCTATCTCACTACAAGCTTCTAACTCCAAAAAACGCGCTTCTGCATAATGGGATATTGAAATTTGTACATCAGGAGGAGGAGTCAATGCCCCTCCTTTTTCAGGCCATTCAATCAAACAAATCCCTTCCAAATAGTCACGTATCCCCAAATATTCTAATTCTTCAGGATCGCCTAAACGATAAAAATCAAAATGGTAAATCATGCGCTCATTGAACTGGTAAGGTTCAACCAATGTATAAGTAGGACTTTTCACGATTCCAGCGTGCCCCAAGGCGCGTAAAAATCCTCTGACTAAAGTCGTTTTACCAACGCCTAAATCACCGCATAAGTGCAAAATGCTGCCATTGTGACAAACATGTGCTAAGTTGCCACCAAAATTTTCCATTTCTGTGGCGGTGGAGATAAGATAAGCCATTTTTTAGTTATCAAGGTTGGTTGGACAGGTAGATTCTTATGATTTATGTGATTGATTTGAGGAAAAAAATCCGCATTAACCCCCTCATAAAAATCAAATCAATCACATAAATCACAGTTCAAATTATTTAGAGACAAGTCTATGGATTCGCGTAACGACGTAACCAAGGTAATAAGTCACTAGGCAACAAACCACGTTCCCCCTCTAGCGCCGCATGATCACCGGCTTTCGCATGTAAACAAACGCCGACTGTTGCCGCATCAAAAGGAGCAAATCCTTGTGCAAGTAAACCAGCAATTACACCAGTAAGCACATCACCCATGCCACCACAAGCCATCCCAGGATTACCATTTGTGCATACATATATTTGCTCGTTAGCTGCTGCTACCAAAGTACCTGCCCCTTTAAGAACACACACGCCACCAAAGCGTCGTTGCATAGCACATATTGCTGCAAATCGATCCATTTGGATTTCAGGGGTCGATAATTTCAATAAGCGCGCTGCTTCACCTGGATGTGGAGTCAAAATGCTATTTTCAAAGCGAAACGGGGTTTTCGCAAGCAAATTAAGGGCATCAGCATCCACAACGAGCGGCTTTTCTAGCGCCTTGATCGCCTCAAACATCGCAACTGCCCAACTTGATTGCCCCAACCCAGGCCCTATAGCAACTACACTGACCTTGTCTAATAACGGTTTAAGTTGTTCGGCAGTTTCCACGCCATAACACATAATTTCTGGGCGCATCAAATTAACCAATGCAGCATGGCTTGTGCGAGTTGCAACACTGATTAATCCAGCACCCACTCGTGCAGCGGTTTCTGCTGCCATACGCACTGCGCCCATCATTCCCTCATCTCCACCTATGACCAACACATGCCCAAATGTGCCTTTATGGGCAGTCCGTGAGCGTTTGGGGAAAGCTGTTTTTAAGCTGTCATAATCAACTCGACTAACGCTGGTTTTTACTGGTTTGTAGACGTTTGAGGGCACTTGCAAATCATCAAAATACACCTTGCCACAATAATCTAGTCCTGCACCAGTGAACAATCCTTGTTTTAAACCAATAAAGGTGACCGTCACATCAGCTCGCACCGCTACCCCTAAGGGGCTACCAGTGTCTGCATGTAAACCTGATGGAATGTCCAAGGCAAGCAATGGGCAAGTGCGACGGTTGACAGCTTCAATCACCTCTTGCCATTTTCCCGACACTTCACGGTCAAGTCCAGTACCTAACAACCCATCAACAAGTACATCAACAATGCGTAGCTTTGTCTCAGTAAACACCTGCGCCACCAAGCCAACTTTTCTCATGGCTTCAAACGCAGTACGTGCATCGCCTTTCAACTTAGCAGTACCACCCTGCTGTAACACCATCACATCATAACCCGCTAAGTGCGCTAATCGTGCCAAAACATAACCATCACCACCATTATTACCTGTCCCACACAAAACAATAATACGACGCGCTTTGGGCCAACAGAATTTTAAAATATTAAAGGCAGCCTTACCTGCGCGTTCCATTAAAAAAATACCTGGAATGCCCATATCTTCAATGGCAATCCTATCAAGTTCACGTACCTGATTGGCATGATACAACGGTAAAGGAAGAGATTTTTCATCCATAGTCATAATCCATTCAACACAACCCCAGTAATTATCATCGAAGTGCAAGGTTTACTTGCACAAGGACGGCAACTGCAAAAAATGTTGACGATAAAATTCAAGTTCTCTAATCGAATTATAAATATCATTTATTGCCAAATGTTCAGAATGCTTTTCAAACTCCGGCAAATCAGGTCTCCAACGCCTTGCCAGCTCCTTTAGGGCGCTAACATCTAAATGGCGATAGTGAAAATATTTCTCTAAATCTGGCATATACTGGAATAAAAACCGTCTATCTTGGCAAACCGAATTACCACACATAGGCGAAGCCTCAGCCGGTACATGCCGCTGAAGAAAGGCTAAAGTAAGGCGTTCAGCAGTGGCGATTGTAATATCGCTTTGCCGCACCCGTTCAGTCAACCCAGATTGTCCATGTTGACGAGTGTTCCAGTCATCCATCGCTGCCAATACCTCATCGCTTTGATGGATTGCTAACACAGGACCTTCTTCAACAAGATTGAGGTTGACATCAGTAACAAGTGTCGCAATTTCTATAATTTTATCCTGATGAGGATTGAGTCCTGTCATTTCCAGATCAATCCAAATGAGATGGTTTGAATTTTGTGACATAGATGTTTTTTTTTAACGAGAAATTTATTGATGAACGATTTAACCCTATTATTTTTATTATTTTTAGCATTAGGCGTAGTGCTACAAATTTGGTTAGCAGAGCGACAAAAAGCACATGTACGTCAACATAAAAATGCAGTGCCCGGTGCTTTTGCCGAAAAAATTTCACTAGAGGAACACCAAAAAGCGGCAGCTTACACACTCATCAAAACCAACTTTAGCCAAAAAATGCTCATTATTGAGATCATCATACTACTGCTATGGACACTCGGTGGGCTACTTGACCTGCTCGACCAAGCTTGGCGCAGCCTTGAATGGTCAGGATTATGGACAGGCGTTGCCGTCTTTATCAGTTTTGGCTTATTGTCTGCATTAATAGATTTACCTGCCAGCATCTATAGCACTTTTCGCATTGAGGCGCCATTTGGTTTTCATCGTACCACACCGAAATTGTATATCATTGATACACTCAAATCATTGCTACTCATGTTAGTCATCGGCATTCCCTTTATTGCGCTTGTTTTGTGGTTAATGGAATCCGCAGGCGAATTTTGGTGGCTGTATGTATGGGCTGTGTGGATCAGTTTCACTTTATTGATGATGTGGGCTTATCCCATTTTTATTGCCCCCCTATTTAATAAATTTAAACCTTTAGAAAATGATGAACTAAAACAAGGCATTGAAGGTTTACTACAGCGCAATGGTTTTGCCAATCAAGGCATTTTTGTGATGGATGGTTCAAAACGCAGCGGGCATGGTAATGCCTATTTTACAGGCTTGGGCAATAATAA
>CAYFOB010000064.1:0-4790 GCA_964344525.1 uncultured Thiomargarita sp. | reverse complement strand
CGAATTGTATTTTTTGATACTTTGCTAGAAGGGCTTAATATTGATGAAGTGATTGCAGTATTGGCACACGAAGTGGGGCACTTTAAACGCAAACATATCCAAAAACGCATCGTCTGGATGGCAATAATGAGTCTTGGCGGGCTGGCATTGTTGGGTTGGCTTATGCAACAAAATTGGTTTTACAGCGGCTTAGGCGTCAGCACCCAATCAACTTACATCGCATTGCTGTTATTTATGTTGGTATTTCCAATCTTCACCTTCTTTTTGCACCCGATTCTCGCGTGGTTTTCGCGCCGGCACGAATTTGAAGCTGATGATTTTGCCGCCAAACAAGCGAATCCTTCTGCACTGATACAAGCTTTAGTCAAACTTTACAAGGAAAATGCCAGTACCTTGACACCTGATCCATTATATTCCGCGTTTTATGATTCACATCCGCCCGCGCCTGTGCGTGTTGCACATTTGTCTGCTAGGTTGGAGAACAATTTATGAAAATGAGATATTGGTTTGTTGGTAGTTTGTTATTGGTCACTGCCGGCTGTGAAAAAGCAGGCGAAACGGTAGCACCTCAAAAAACAAATCAAACCCAAGAAACAGTGGAGCAAATATTGCAAAGAACCCCAGAAGAAAGAGGGCAAAAATTGCATGAAGCTTATTGTGCAAACCGCTGCCATAGTAGTTGGGTTTACACCCGCGCAGATCGCCGAATCAAAAATTACCATGGCTTAAAAAATCATGTGCGAAGCTGTGCGACTAACCTAGTCAAATTCCTAAGAAAAACCTGGACTAACCGCGAAATGGCGGATATTGCTGCTTATCTAAATAAAGAATATTACTTTTTTAAAAGGTAATTTTTTTAAATCAACACAGCCCTAGCCCCTCTGGCGCTTGGGCTGTGTCATGGAAATTCCACAAAAAAAGTGGTTCCTTGCCCTAAAGTACTTTCACACCAAACTTTACCATTCATTGACTCAACCAACTTTTTGACAATGAATAAACCTAAACCTGTAGAATGTTCACCCCCCGTCGGTTTAGGTGTTAAGCGAGAAAATGGAGTAAATAATTTTTTTTGATCAGACTCACTTAATCCTGGACCTTCATCTTGTATTTCACAATACCTTTGCTTGAGGCAAATATAAATCGACTTGCCATGTGGAGAATATTTGATGGCATTAGAAATCAAATTATCATAAACCTGGCGTATAAGAGTTTCATCAACTATGGCATGGTATTCTGTTTCAACAGATTGAAAATGCAAAATGATGCCTTTATCCTCTGCTATTTTCTTGTAATGAGATACCAAAAATTGCAAAAGAGGCATAATATCAATTTTTTTAAGTAATAGATTCATTTTACCAGATTCAATGGCATTTATTTCTAATATCTTTTTAATTAAATCAAACATTTGTTGACAATTTTTAAAAATTTGGTCTGCAAACTCTTTCAATTTGACCGGTGACAACTTATCAAATTTAATGATCATCTCAGAGTAACCTTGAATAACTGACAATGGATTTTTAAGATCATGCACAATAATGCTTAACAACTCATTTTTATTTTGCAGTTCGCGGTTACGTTCTGCCAGTTGTGTGGTTAAATGTGCCAACTCTTTTTGCTGAAAATAACTACGAATAGCCTCTGTTATTGTCAAATTGAGATCAGTCGGTTCCCAAGGTTTGGCTATATAACGATAAAGCTTAGCATTATTAACCGCATTTCCCACAGCGCTTGCATCCGCCTGTCCTGTTAAAAGAATCTTCAGCGTATCAGGCGCAATGGCATGAATCTGTTTTAGCAATTCGTCTCCCGTTATGCCTGGCATCATTTGATCAGAAATCACAACGGGTAATTCAATACCCGCCTCTGATAATTCTTCAACAATCTCCAACGCTTCTTCACCGCTTTCAGCCACCTCAATCTGATAGTCGTTACCAAACTGATGTTGGAATTGTAGTTTGAGCGCAACCAATGAAATTTGTTCATCATCAACGCACAAAATAACAGGTTTTTTCATGTTTGATAAGCTCAGTTAGTTATGAGATTCACTACGCCATGCTGGTAATTCTGGTGCTTTTGGATAACCCTCAATTTCAAAAAAAGCGGTACCTGTTTTAATTTGATATTCATTGCGAAGTGACAAACTAAATTTGTTGACTAATTCAGAAAGCGGTTTTTCCAACATTTCCGCTTTTCCATAATCATCATCAAAAAATAAATCCTTATTAACAACAGTGATTTCAATAGTTATCAATTCATCATATTTTGCTGTAAAATTTGCTATTCCAATCATTCCAGTTGAAGTATTAGGTTTGGCATCAACAATGTTAGAAATGACTTTTTTACCATCCAAAAAAACAGTAACAATATTGTTATAATCGTTCACATTTTCCCAACGAATTTGTACCAGTTTTAATTGGAGTTTAAGCATCACACTTGGTTCTATGCGATCTAAATAAGCCATTTTATAAGCAGAAACTTCTTTTGCCATCCTTTGCAATGGGGCATTCTGCAAATAACGAAGGATGTGATTAACGTCCCTGTGTTTTTTTACCGCATTATACAAAGCTTCATCTTGTCTTTCATAAATTTGATACTGCAAGGTAGCGACTTTACTTTCATCGGCTCGTAATTCTGCTGGAAATTTGGCATATGTTTTTAATAATTCATCAGCTTTAGAATAGTCTTCATCCTTTAACTTTTGTTCTATTGCTTGAATAACCTTCCTCTTAAAAATTTCTTTGAGTTCATTAAAACGGCTATTTTGTGGACTATTTTCAAACAATTGCGCTGCCGCTAGAAAATCGCCAGCCTGCATTTTTTTATCATAGTCTTCATAAAAACGTTCCCACTCCTGTTGATTTTTAAGCTGTGTCAATTGTTTTGATAATTGTTTTTCCAACACTATTCGCCATTGGCGCATTTCTGGTGTTTCAGCTTGTGGGTGTAATGGTAGATTGCGCAAATCTTCTAATAACTGACTGAGCTTATTGATATCTTGACTATGCTCTTGTACTTCACTATCAATTTTATGGAAAGCCTCCTCATTTTCCTGTTGTTGCTGCTGGATTTCAGCACGTAGCTTGATATCCTGGGCCTCCTGTGCGTGTTGCCCATACGGATAATATTTCAAATATTCTGATGCTGGGGCAAAAGCGGTTTGTAAATTAACATTCAATGCTTTTTCGATAGGCATCCACAGTAGCTGATCTCTTTGTGCTTGTAACTCCGTCAAAATTGATTGCGCTTTTTCTCGACTTAAAAAAAATTTTGATATAGGGTGTCGGAAATCAGGCGCAGCAATATAGCTGGTAAACCATTTTTCAGCGTTTTCAAGTTGTTTGTGCGTTGCATGTGGATTGTTGACTGCTATGTGATGATGGCGATAATTCATCATATCTATTGCGGTTTCTGCCGCAAACCAAAATGCCGCTAGCGCAATAATAGCATATATAGTGCGTCTTTTTTTCACTTTTTGAGATTCCTGTAAAAGTGTGTTAATTTGTTTAGCCTGTTCTGAATCTTTTGGAAAGCGGTTTAACAATTCTAATCCTTTTTGTTTACTTATCAATGCATTTTGCGTTTGAAATTTTTGCAAGTCAATAGCATCACGCTGCTGCGCTAACCAAATAAAAGCATCCTCTAAACCAAACGCATTAATGGGGTTCACTTGTAGAGGGCGTTCAACAAAATTGCCATTTTCAAGTTGCACACATTTTGTGTTCCCCAAGGCGCTGACAGGAAAAACCTTAAAATTCCCCTTGGTAACAGAAAACCTTAACACATCACAAAGTCCTTTGTGTGGCGGTGGCGGGTTAGAATTAAAAAATTCTTCTAACTTGCTTTGTTCATAAGCTGGATTAGCATAATCTATATCACTGTATCTATCCCATTTTGTTATTAATAACGCCAAAGGAACCTCCAATGTCACACAATCTTGCGTTTCGCATCGCAATAAACTGAAGGCTTGTCGCAAGGGATACAAATCTGGATAAGCTTTTTGAACAGGCCCATCCCGAAAAGGCGCTTCTGCAAGCACCAAAATTCCATCCATTTCTATGAATTTTTGCCGCAAATTTTTCGCCAAAGTACTTTTACTAACATTAGGGTTAATAAGTTCTCCAGAATAATCTGCTAGCTGAATGCGAAAAGTTTGATGAGTTGAGGCCGTAAAATCATATTCAAAAATAAAATCATCACCTCTTGGATTAGGGGCAGGTAATTTTTGCTGAGAAAGTTTATTGATGGCTTCTTCCATCCATTTTTGACTGCGATGCATAAGTCTGGGGGGCTTAATAGGTTCATCAGATACCTCAATCCCATGCCATAAGCAGCTATAACCCAAAGGGTGAGGATAACGTGGCATGGCTAATGTTGCCAACACACATGTTTTACCAGAGGCAGAAAGTCCGTATAAAGCCAGACGGTAAACTTTTTTAGTTTTTTTGTCGATGTTCATATTTCGTTCATTTTTTTTGACAGATTGCAGTAAACCCAAATTTTGGGATCAATAGAGCACCCTCCTTGTTTAATAATTGTATGCACTTATTAAAGTGGGGGATTTTAAAAACCTCGAAGGTCTTCCTATAAAATTTTTTACTTTACATCAAACTATTGTGTTGTGTTATGTTGTATTGTATATTTAACCACACAAAGATTGGATTCATAAAAAAATTAAATTATAGGCGGTATTAATCTATGTATAACTAAATATATTTTATTTAAGTATAATATTTGATTTACTCGATGTTCAAGTTAGTTAATTAGAATATTATGATATTTTAATAAAAATA
>CAYFOB010000063.1:9419-12633 GCA_964344525.1 uncultured Thiomargarita sp. | reverse complement strand
ACAGGAAAACCATTTACTTTTGACCTTCGACGATGGATTTTATTCAAACCGCATTGTGGCAGAACAGGTGTTAAAACCATTAGGTATCAAAGCAATTTTTTTTGTGCCAGTTAAATTTATTGGTTGCTCTTATGAAAGAGAACAGAAGCGATTTATTGCTCAATCTATCTATCTTGGTAAAAGAACAGAAGAGAGTATCCCAGAAACAATGCGTCCAATGGACTGGGATGATCTGGCATGGTTAGTTCAGCAAGGACACATCATAGGCTCCCATACACATACTCATGCCCGTCTTTCAGAACTAAAAAAACACTCTGAGCTGGAATATGAAATTATCTTTTCTGCTGAAAAGATTGAAGAAAAGCTTGGGATTCAAGTAGAACATTTTGCCTTTCCCTTTGGGGATATTGATAGTATTAACTCAACTGCATTGACAATAGCATCACGCCGCTATCGTTTTGTGTTTTCAGGTGTGCGTGGTTACAATATAAAAGGTATTTATCCATTAGCGATCCGACGTGAATCAATTTCCCTGAATGATAGCATAGGCTACAATACTTTTATTGCAGGTGGTGGTTTGTCATTTTATTATAACTTTCGCAGAAGGCAGTTAGATGAAATGGTAAAGAAGGTTACTAAACCTTGAAATACCTTTTGGTTAGATATAAGAACCATTTACTTATGATGTCCATGGAAAAATTGTTAACCACCGTTACTTTTTCTAATGACAATAGAACCACCCATTGCAAAACCCGGAATCATTACACTGAAAAATGAATCAAATTAATATAGCCCCTACATTGGAATGGAAAACACTTTTATCCGCCCTGTTAAGTGGCCTACACGCTTCACAGGATATTGCTAAATATTGGTGTAAAGAAGATGAACAGGCCTACTGGTTTTCTCGTTCTGCATGGTCACTGTTGGCTGTGGCACAATGGTGGGAGATGGCTACGGGCAAAAAACAACCTTGTATTTGGGTACCAGACTATTTTTGTAATCAGTCCCTAGAACCCTTACGTCAAAACCAGGCACAACTTCACTTTTATCCTATTACGGAAACACTTAATCCAGATTGGAAACAATGCCAAAAACTTGTAGCAGATGCTCCCCCAGCTATTTTCATCCTTGTGCATTATTTTGGAATACCTGCAGAAGGTGCGCAAGCTCGCCGGTTTTGTAATAAGATGAATGCATTGTTGGTGGAAGATGCAGCCCATGTTTTGATACCAGAGCAAGGTGTTGGTACTTGGGGAGATTTTATTTGTTATAGCCCTCATAAATTATTAGCTATTCCTGATGGTGCAGTTCTGGTACAACGAATAGTTTCCAGAACAATCAAAAAATTGGTTGGTGAATCATCTGCACCACAGATTATGCAATCGGTGTTGGCTGATTTGCCTCCAAACGCGCCAACACCATGGCCTTGGTTGGGTAAACGTATTTTACAACAACTTTTACCAAAATGCCTTATGCAGGCAAGGCGCAAAACAGTAATGGGCAACTTTGATGATACCGCCTCTGCGATAGCATTACCGAAATTGCCCCGTCAAAGCAGTATGAGTAGAAGCTTATTACAAGTTCAAGTCCATAAGCTGGAACAATATGCGTCACGTCGCAAGGAAAATAAGGCAGTGTTGGATAGCGGAATAAAACCTATAGCTGGAATATGTTCCTTATGGGAAGCTGATAGTCACGTAACGCCCTATTTGGCTGTTTACTGCTGCGAAACTGTAGAACACGCAAGAGATTTTTTTAATCGACTGAGGCAGAATTGTCCAGTACAAACTTGGCCAGATTTACCACCTGAAGTTTTGGCAAATCGTAAAAAGTCTGCTGTTGCTATCCGGCTTCGTTACTCAATACTTACTCTGCCTGTGCATCAAGGAATTAATGTACATGCAATGGATAATATGCGACAATATTGTCAAACAGCATTCCGAGCCGTACCCGCTCCTTTAGATTATTGGATAAATTGGTACGAAGGTGAGACACGACAGTGGAATACATGGCTGGCTTCAGTGGGACAATCAAATCTCCTTCAATCTTGGGCTTATGGTGACTCTAAGGCCAAAGTGGAGGGCTGGGGAGTACGACGTGGTTTGATTTTACGAGGAGAAGAGCCGGTTGCCTTGTTTCAAAATTTAGAAAAATATTGGGGCCCAGTAGGTGTCGTACGCATAAACAGGGGACCAATCTTATTGGACGATTTGAAAATGGCAGATAAACAAGCGATTTATCAAGCTTTGCATAAAAAATGGCGTTGGTGGCGTGGACATATACTTCTTATTGCCCCTGAGTTAGAAAATACACCAGAACACCGTGCTATATTAACTTTAACCGGATATAGGTGTCGTAAGCATCCTAAATATACATCTGCTTGGGTAGATTTATCTCAGACAGAAGATGAATTGCGAAAAAAACTCAAAGGAAAATGGCGTAATATGCTGGTTGTTGCAGAAAAATCAGGATTGGTTTTGAAAGTTGGCGCAACCACGGAAATATTTCATAGCTTAATGAATCATTACAAAGAAATGATGAGTGAAAAAGAATTTAAAGGGCCAAGTATTGCGCTGCTAACGGAATTGCATCACTTGCTCAAAAAACATGATCAGTTATTAGTATGTCAAGCAATAGATCCACAGGGAAATGTGCTAGCAAGTATATTGTTAGTAGGACATGGAGTCGCATGTACATATTTGGTAGGCTGGAATGGGAGCGAAGGACGACGCTTGAAAGCTAATAATTATTTATTGTGGCATGGCCTGTTAGAAATGAAACGGCGGGGATATCAGTGGTTTGATGTGGGGGGAATCAATGAAAAGGAGACACCAGATATTACTCGTTTTAAGCGTGGAATGGCTGGTAATGAATATAGTTTGCTTGGAGAATATATAAATTAAAGCGAGTGAATGTCATAATGTCAACATTAACATCTTCTTCTATAAAATATATAGATTTTAACACGCTTCTCAAAATTGTAAATATAGTAACACTTATTACCACTATATTATTATATTTTAATATAGGAAGGAATTCTTATGTAGATTCATTTACAATTTTGATCCACACTGCATTTTTTTTACAGCTACATCTCATTTTGAAAATAGAACAAAAATCTCGTAATCCATTAATTTTATTAATGGTTTTTTCTATACTTTTTTTCTATCTAATTAGGATAGCAACCCTTATATATGCGCCATTGTCAAATGTT
>CAYFOB010000063.1:7126-9394 GCA_964344525.1 uncultured Thiomargarita sp. | reverse complement strand
AGTGTATGGGCTATTTTTTTTGGTTTATATATTTTTAATAAAAAATCACAAGACACCACCGACAAAAAGCTTTACTATATAAGTAAAGCAAAAGTAAATGCCAAGACAGTTATTACATTATTTGTTTTTGTCTTAGCAATGTTGTTCTATTTTTCCTTTATAGCAGGACTTGGAAGAGTAGGAGCTGTAACATATAGTAGAATTAACAGTTATATTAGTTTGTTATTTCAGTACGATGTTATGCTCATAATCACATTTTCATTCATATTTTTACATGTGGGTAAGGTAGAAAAAAAATATATATTTCTACTTTTGTTATTAGTTGTAATATTCCTTACATATAGAGTGCTAGTTGGTAGTCGAAGCGGTTTTCTCTCACTGTTTTTAGACTTATTGTTTGCTAGTTTTGCAGTTCTAGGAAAATTCTCAATAAAAAGGAAGTGGATGCCATGGCTCTTTTTATTTGGAATAACAGCATTATTGACGTTTAACTTTGCAACTTACGCAAGACACATAGCAATTTTTAAATTTGCAAATGAAAACGTAATTGATTTGAATGTTTATGGGAAATATTTGACAAATTATCAATGGAAGCTGGAAGAAAAACAATGGCAACATATATTTGAAAGAACAGGATTTTTAGATTTTGCTGTAGATAATGTGTCTAACCATGATGAATATGCTAAAATAATCAACTTTCCTCACTACTTCAAAGCTATCATTGATAAGTTAACACCTGGATTTGATATATTTGGAATGGGGCTGGCTGCAACCTCTCTCAGAGAGGTTTATAATCCCAGGGTGGGAGGCTATTTTGGTTATCATTCTGATCAATTAACAGTCTTTGGAGAATATTATGTACTTTTTATGGGATATGGTTCTTTGATTGTTTTGTTTGGTGTAGCTGTACTGTTTAGAAAAATATACCAATCATTGTTTTTTGTTAAACGAGAATTGGATTTTTATGTGTATAAAGCAATTGTTTTATACATTTTTTATCATTTATTTTTAGGCAGTTTTGGTATAGATTGGCTTATAATAGAGGTGCCCCGGATAGTAGCGTCGGCTATTTTCCTACTTACGCTATTAAGAATTGGTGAGTATAAAAGCACATTGACCAAATCTATCACAGACAAATTTACAGCCAGAAAAAATTTGACTTTATCAGTACAATACCTTCGCCAAAAACCACATAAAAGATATGGTATAGGAACAAGACTTTTGTGATTATAGTTTACTCCTTTACAACTTGAGTTTTTTGAAATGATTGAAAATTGAGAGAAAGTAAAGAATCCAATTCTTTTTTGTGAGTCGTATGTGTTTCAAGAATACATTGAGTAATAGCTTGTTTGAACAGCTTGAAATCCGAAATTTTTTCATGCCGACATTTTTATTTGACAAATTTCCACAAACGTTGGCAATGGGTCGTTGGGTCAATGCCATTAAGTTAAGGACTTCGCTAAGCTTTGTACTCCAATAAAACCTTGAATTTATTGGAGTACAAAGCAACGCTTTGTATATTTTAAGTTTGCTTAACTTAATGACATTGGGTCGTTGAGTGGGATTGCTTAAATTTCGAGTGACCCCTGCACTCCATAAGGATCATAACAAGTTGGCAGCAGGTGTAGTTGGAGCAATGGACCACTTGCATTTTTGTTGCAAATTAGTATAAATCATCATTTTTTATGCCATCATTAATTCAACTGATAAAATAACGTAACTCATTGATTTGAAACAATCCCACTCAACGACCCCAGTGCCCTTTGTTGTGCATCGAACTGAACCAGTGCCACGTTAAGAACTATCCGAAAAATAACTCATGAAATCTATAAAAAACAAACGAATTTTGGTAACAGGTGTCTGTGGTACAGTAGGTGCTGAACTGGTGCGTATTTTACTAGAAGATTATCAACCAATGGAGCTTGTAGGATTAGATAATAATGAAAGCGAAATATTTTTTCTTGAACAGAAATATATTAAAAATTTGCGTGCGGTTTTTTTTGTTGCCGATATTCGTGATCGTGATGAACTTTGCAGTAAAATGAAAAATATTGATATCGTATTTCATGCTGCTGCTTTAAAACATGTCATTTTGTGTGAACGTTCTCCCTATCAAGCTGTTCAAACGAATATCCACGGTGTTCAAAATGTGATTTACGCAGCTCAACAAAATAAAGTAAAAAAAGTGATATTTACCAGCTCTGATAAAGCAGTCAACCCAACTAATGTTATGGGTACCAGTAAACTCATGGGAGAACGTCTTATGAC
>CAYFOB010000063.1:0-7116 GCA_964344525.1 uncultured Thiomargarita sp. | reverse complement strand
GTTTTGGTAATGTTCTAGGCTCTAGGGGATCTGTGATTCCAATCTTTAAAAAGCAAATTGCTCAGGGAGGGCCAGTCACTTTAACTCATCCAGATATGAGCCGGTTTATCATGAGTATTGAAGAGGCGGTTCGTTTAGTGATTGATTCAGCAGAATTAGCGCAAGGTGGCGAAGTATTTGTCACAAAAATGCCAGTTATTCGTATTAAAGACTTGGCAGAAGTGATGATTAAAGTGCTAGCCCCTCAATATGGTTATAAACCTGCTGATATTAAAATAACTGAAATTGGTGCCAAACCGGGCGAAAAATTTTATGAAGAATTGATGAACCAAGAAGAAACGAGACGTGCCATAGAGCTGCCACACTATTTTTCTATTTTACCAGCTTTTCGTGGTTTATACAGAAAAGTGATTTACGATTACCCAAATATTGTGTCTGACAATGTCACAAATGCTTATAACTCTTCTGTAGAAAAACCTATTAAAGTTAATGAATTGGAAAGTTTTTTGAGTAAAAATAACCTAATTAACATAGAGTAAATATGCGTATATTAATTTTAGGCGGTGACGGATATTTGGGATGGCCCACGGCAATGCACTTGTCTGCCCATGGGTATGAAATTGCTGTGGTTGATAATTATCTTAGACGAAAACTTGCGCGGGAAGAAAATGTAGAAGCTTTAATTGAGATTCCTAATTTACATGAACGCACTCGTTTATGGGAAAGCCTTTCAAACCACAAAATAACGACTTACATTGGAAATTTGACCAATTGGGATTTGATATCTCATATTTTTGATGATTTTCGCCCAGAAGCAATAGTTCACTATGCAGAACAGCCCTCTGCTCCTTATTCTATGCTCAACCGTGAGGCAGCCACACTCACGCTTCATAACAACTTAAGTGTTACTGCCAATCTCATATTTGCGGTACGTCAATATTGTCCAGCGGCTCATATTGTCAAATTAGGTACAATGGGAGAATATGGGACTCCTGAGATAGACATTGAAGAGGGTTGGTTAGAAGTTAAACATAAAGGCAGACAACAAAAATTTCTTTATCCTCGTCAAGCAGGTAGTTTGTACCACACTACTAAAATTATGGACACCGATTTATTGTGGTATTACGTGCGTATGTGGGACATGCGGGTAACGGATTTAATGCAAGGCCCCGTTTATGGGCTTTTCACTGAAGAAAATCAACAAAATGAGCAACTTTTGCCCTGTTTTAGTTATGATGAAATATTTGGTACAGTGCTGAATCGTTTTGTTGTGCAAGCTGTAGCTGGTTATCCATTGACTGTTTATGGTAAAGGGGGACAAACACGAGGCTACCTCAATATTAAAGATACACTTAATTGTGTGCGTCTTTCTTTAGAAAATCCAGCTGAAAAAGGTGAATTAAGAATCTTTAATCAATTGACAGAAACGTTTACTGTTAATGAGCTCGCTGAAAAGGTTCAATTAGTGGGTAAGCGCTTAGGGCTGAATGTCAAAATCAAGACTTTAGAAAACCCTCGCAAGGAGAAAGAAGAACATTACTATAATCCAAAACATACTGGATTGTTGGAACTTGGCTTACAACCTCATTTTTTGACAGATGAGGTGTTAATCGAAATGATGGAATATATTATCAAATATCGTGATAATATTCGAGAACATAAGATTTTTAGAAATATCAAATGGGCATGAATTAGAATTAAATGAAAACCAAACTAAAAATTGCCAATGTAATCGAAGAGGGTCGCTTAGGTGGCCCACAAACCCGTATTGCTGAAGTAGCAAAGCATCTCAAAGATTTGGATATTGAAACAACGGGTATTTTTCCAAAGTATCAAAGCGAAGCCTTTAAGACGATGCTTGATAAATACCACATTAGCTATGTACAGTTTCCCATCCATCGGCTTACAAAAGATAAAAAGCATCTTTTAAAATATTTTCTGTTCTTTTTTTACGAGATATTTCTGCTTTATCGTTTTTTGAAAAAAGAGAAATTTGATCTTGTTCATTGCAGCGGTGGCGCTTGGCAATATAAAGGTCTTATTGCTGGAAAAATAGCTGGAATAAAAACACTGTGGCATTTAAATGATACAATGATGCCAATATTGATAAAAAAGCTTTTTTACAAAATGTCCAAATTTGCGGATGGTTATATTGTTTCCTGTGATCGTGTTGGAGAATTTTACTTGAATCACAAATTAGTTGTTAATAAACCAGTTACAACAATTTTACCACCGGTAGATACACACTTTTTTTCTCCAACATATTCTGAGAAGGATAAATTTCTAGAAGAAAAAAGAGGATTAAAAATTGTTAGTGTGGCACTTGTAAACCCAATAAAGGGATTTGAATTTTTTATCAAAATGGCAAGTTTACTTAATAGTAAGCATGATAACTTACAATTTTTTATTGTTGGGCCACATTTCGATTCTCAAAAAAATTATGTGAATACTTTATACAAGCTAAGAGATGAATATCAGGTTAGTAATCTTTATTTTTACAAAGATTGCAAGAAATTGATAAAAGTACTTAATTCCACAGACATATATGTTTGTTCATCATTGGCTGAATCAGGACCCATTTCTCTTTTTGAGGCAATGAGCATGGGTAAAGCAGTGATTTCTACTGATGTTGGAGATGTTGCCAAAATAATTAAGAATGGTGAAAGTGGATGGATTGTACCAACAAAAAATCCAGATTTATTAGCAGAAAAAGCAGGCATTTTGATAGAAAATGCGGCAATGAGGGAAACTTTTGGAGAAAAAGCCCGTGAAACGGCTATACAGTTTCTTGATATAAGTGTGGCAACACAAAAACACCTTGAAGCTTATCATAAGTTATGTTCAACATCATTTTTGAAGTGAAAAAATAATGAAAATACTAGCAGGTGGCAATTGGCGTGACGGATTTATAGATTATTACCGCCATCCAAATGAGTATCGAATTCAGGTTTTAGCATTGCTTAATCTTGAAAAATTAAATGATCTTTATTTTATTCGCACTAAAAGTGTTAGGCTAATTTTGAATTATCTTTATGAAGTTGGTTTCATAAATGTGATTCGAAAAATTCGCTCCAGAACTCAAGAACGATATCGGAATGAAAAATACGTTTCTATAGGCTTTGGACGCATTGTTGAATGTGCCAACGACACTCCTAGCTATTCTGTTGGACAAGTTGTTGCCTTTGTAGCACCAAATCATCCTCCTTGTTTGGAAAGAATCCCCTTGCCTGCAGAATTAATTTTTGAGGTAAAAGAATTAGAGACTCCAGCGTTTGAAGTTCGTTCAGTTCTGTACTTGCAAGCTTTGAATAAGAAAAATGTAGCAGAACGGTGGTGGAACCATCTGCGAGGTTGGAGTCAATACTCAGGTAATAAATTAGCTGATAAATATCATTTGACAAAACAAAAAGTACTTGAAGTATTGCAAAAAGCAAACTGGCAAGCTTCACAACACCTTATTGTAGAAACTTCAACTGAAATCAAACTTCGTTCTGAACCTAAAATTTCAAACCAAACCTTAACAAATAGTAGGAAAAAGGGGGTATTATTTGGATATGGTAATTATGCCAAAGTGATAGCTATTCCAAATATTAGCTCATTTGTTTCGGTAGATTGTATTCATGAAATTGATCCCACTCAAATCCCAAATCTTTCAGATAAACAAGTGATATGGGACTCTGCCCCAAATCCCATAAATGATGAAATCTATGATGTTTATTTGATCGCAGGTTATCATCATACTCACACTCCTTTAGCTGTACATGCATTGTTGCATAATGCAAGTGCTGTGGTTGAGAAACCCATTGTTGTTGATGAAACGCAGTTGTCTGAGCTTGTAGCGGCGATGGAAAAATCTCATGGACGGTTATTTTCGTGTTTTCATAAACGTTATTTACCTTTCAATGAGCTGGCGATTCAAGATATGAAAATTAACAAAGGTGATCCAATTTCTTATCATTGTATTGTATATGAAGTTCCACTTCCAGAGTTGCATTGGTATCACTGGGCAAATTCAAAAAGTCGTATAGTCTCAAATGGTTGTCATTGGATTGATCATTTTCTTTATTTGAATAATTTTTGTGAGGTACGATCATTTGATTTTTTTATTGCGCCTGATGACACAATAAATTGTTCCATTATTTTAGAAAATGAGGCATTTTTTACAATGGTTTTGACAGATAAAGGAAGTGAACGGATTGGAGTAAGCGATTATATTGAGCTAAGAGCTAATGATGTGACGGTAAAAATGGAAAATGGTGCTACCTATATATCTGAAGATACAAATAAAGTGATCAGAAAAAAACGAATTAATAAGGTGCAAAGTTATAAAAGAATGTATCAGCAAATTGGTCAAAAAATTATCAATGATGATCAAGGAGATTCAGTCATATCCGTAAAAATATCGGCGGGACTTATGTTAGCACTTGAAAATAAATTAAAAAGATATTTTGTTTAAGGCTATTTTTGAAAAAAATGTACCATCAACTAAAAATCCGATTTTTTCAAAAAATCGGATTTTTTTTCTGAAAAATCACCTATGGTAATTTACACTTGACTTCGGACCTTTATAAAAAATATTAACTATTATATTTGTTAAATATAACTAATTGAATTATATTGAAAATATATAATATAAAATAGAGTTTTATCGTGAATATTGTGTCAAATTTATTTGATGTTAATTTCATCAAGTTTATCATCAATATCCCAATAACGTGTTTCTTCCTTCCTAACATGTAAAAAAATGTTTTGACATATTCCAGCTGTTATCTTTTCTAACGCTGGCATAAGTCGTTCTTTTAAACTTGTTATCGTATATTTTCCAATTTGTGTTTCTGCAATATTAGATTTGACAATTCCCCAGACATGTTCGATTGGTTGTAATTCAGGATGGTACTGAGGGGTTCTCAAAATTTCACATTCAAATTCTGCGGCTAATTCGTCAATGACATATTTTGGAGAAGGTGCGTATTGACAACAAAGATCATACAAAGCTAGTTTCTGTAACCAATCCTCAAAAGGGATTTTATGGTCTAAAAGCCACTGCTGAAGTTCAGCTTTTTTGCTATCGTTTTGGGGAAATGTGTCCTCTGTTAAAGTATTATGATAAGGCGCGTTATCTAAAATAATCAGAGAATGGCGAGGAATATTTGGAAGTAACTTGGAACTCATCCCGGCAAGTGAAATTTTCAGTATTCATGCTACCATGGTAATCACCAGTTTTCAATCTTGATTGAAAATGGAGGTGCGCCCCTTTTACCCAACCGTAGGAACGATCCCTATCATCTTGAATAATTGCATCAATGATAATAAGACGTGCGATGACGTAAGATGGTACGTTGACAAGAGAGCCTTCTTCATTCCATGTGAATTGTTTGCGATGATTAACATGAACAAATGTTTCATCTAAATAAATCTCAGGACGAATAGTCAGACCTTTTTTATCTCGATTTTTCCTCAAAATCGCTAAGTATTTTCGGCGATTTGCCACAACCTCACCTCTTTCTTTTAAAGCACTACGATGACAAGCTTTACTAAAAGAAAAACCATGTCGTAACAAAGCACTTTGAGGTATGAATAAGTGACAGATATTTTCTGTTCTTCTAACCAGCCTAATAATTTAGGGAGAGTAACCAATTCACATCGATAATGAGCATCTTGAATCATTTGGCGAACAATGGTAATTTCATAATCAGAAACTTTTGATATTCCATGACCTCGTGGTTTTTTTTCAGGGTTTGGGACTAAACCCTTGTTCTTGTTAGCAGTTGACAGAACACTTTTAACTGTTGATAAAGTGAAATTGAGAGCTTTTGCAGTACGTTGTGCAGGATTTAAAGTTGATGCTTCTTTTCCTTGCGCTTTTTCAAAGTCCATGTATTTTTTGACTTGGACAATTGCCTGCTTTTGTTCATATGTGAGTTCCTTGCCTTGAGACATAGATAAATCTCTTGTTTTTAAGAATTATTATATTGAAAGCTCCGGAAAAATAGGAAGCTCAAACAGAAACCTTTATTATTCAATAGTCTACAAATATTTTTAGGCAGATGAATAAGCCGTGGGCCCATGTCTTTTTGCGGATCAGGTGGGGCCTCGCCAGTCGATAAATAACATAAGGCCTGCTTGCAATCGCTAAGGGGATTAATGAGACGCCTGTTTTTCAATGCCAAACCATTTAAAAATTTTGTTGTAAGTTATTGAATAACTGATGTTACGCACTAAGCTTCTGCAACCCGGTAAAATTCTATCGGTTTTGACTTATCCGTGGCTTTAACCTAATCCTTGTAGTTAAAGGGGGTGTCATTTTTCAAGCTCATTTTAACTACAAGGATTAGGTTAAAGCCACGGATAAGTCAAAACCAGTTAAATCGCCAATAGAAGGAGGTTGCGTAACATCAGTGAATAATAAGAAATTTAAAATATGCTTCCATTTTTTCCGGAGTTTTCAAAATTATTTTGCAATAATTTGATTGGGCATCATTAATGAACATACAATAGGTGTCACAATGACAACAATTACCTTAGAACTTCCAGAAGAAATCTTAATAAATTTCAATGGGATAAATGAAATTCGTACAACTCTATATGAAGATTTTATCATTGCCCAACGTCAACGAGGGAATATAACCTAAAAATGGCAATTAAACAAACTATTTTTACCTTTAACATATTGAATAATATAGACTATTTGCTTCCTGTTGATTTTAATTTTTATCATCAATTGGTGATGAAAATTAAAATCAACAGGAAGGTATTTTTATTGTATATTCAATGCATTATATTAATTTTTTCTAATGTTAATTGCCATTTTTAGGTATAAGTCTTGGCAGAGCGGCAGAGTTGCTTGGAGTGACATACAGCGAATTTTTTAATCTCTTATAGATACCTGCGAATGAACAGATACTCTTTTTGTGCTTAGTTGAGTGAATTTTATAGTATAAACACATTTGTGAAGGTATCAATTCATTTGCAGGTATCTATAGGTGAAAAAGGATTGTCATTTATCAATGCTAATCATTTGCACCTGAACTGACTTGTTATGAGATAACAAATGCTTTAAATAAAGCTGATATACTCCAAACGTTCAAGTTTTCGGATTATTAAAATAACTGAAAT
>CAYFOB010000062.1:7838-12786 GCA_964344525.1 uncultured Thiomargarita sp. | reverse complement strand
CTGAAAAGGTAAAGAGTCTTCTCTCATTTTTTTCCAAAACAGCCTCTTAAAGTTGGATCGCCCCTTCGATGCTATTGAAAATTATGAGAAAGCATTGCAAATCAAACCCGATTTCGATTTAGCGCAAAACACGCGCCAAGCGGCCTTAAAAAAGGTAAACAAAAAATCAATTTTTTCCTTTTTAAAACGATTTCGTGCTAACAAATGAGATGATTGTTTCGGGAACCTTGGTGTCAATTCCCGAAACCTTTATTGTTAATTTTTGGGATATTCGAGCTTTGAAGCAAGTGGTTTAGCGTCTGGCTCTATTTTTGACTCCGGTTCGGTTGGCGCTTTTGATGCTTGGTCTGATTTTTGGTAATGGTTAAACGTCACGCTGACTTCGCTAACTCCTTGACTAAAGGTTTCCAATCGTTCATTGGGCATAAAATAACCAGATGACAAAGTAAAGGGAAATAACGCGGGCGTATAATTCACCAAATTATGCAACACAGCCGTTTCACCCTCGCTGGCAATTAATGCACCTTCCAACAACCAAGAAGTCAATCGGGTATCTGTGATCGCATGTGTTTTTGTCGCAGCATAAACGCCTTTTTTACCACTCTCTATCAGCACCCCCCAATCAACCCAACAACGCATTACTTGACGTGCTGACCTCACTACTGTCTCCCGCTCTCCCATTTTTTCACGCATGCGCTTTTGCAATTGTATCACAGACACATCATTTTGTAGGCGCAACAAACGGCCCACATTTTCTGCCACCGTCGTAAAAAATGGATAAGCTGCCATAGCCATTCCCCAATGCACTGCGATTTGTGAATTTTCAGGTAAATGTTGAAATAAGGTTAAACCTTCATCTCTGTAAGATTCAAGCGATTGTGGTACATTAATCCAAATTTTTGACAAAATGGAAATTGCTTTTTGCCGGCTATTACGCCGGCTGTTGCTACCCACAGAAACTTTATCAGATAAAAATTCATCCAATGCTGCCCTAATTTTAGTGGGAGGCTGCCCCTCTAATTTTTTTTGTACAGTAAAATCCAACCAAGCTCGCTTGACCAGTTGGCTAAAGCCAATCGTTACGCCCCGACTCATTGTGTTAACTCTCTCTTTAAATAAAAAATATAATTGATTTTCTCAAACAAACGGCACCATGTCCAATAAAAATAAGATTTTTAACATTTTTCATGAGTCGATGCCCCTAAACATTGATTTCAAGACAACTGATAACTGATAACTGATAACTGATTCTAAAAATTTTCTGATGAATACCCCTTGAGATTAAAATTTGAGTCCCTATAAATTAGCAGCCACCTAATATGAGTGCTAACATCAAAATCTAGGAGATCATAAATATGCAAATTCGTCCTTTACATGATCGGGTTATCGTCAAACGTGTTGAAGAAGAGAGAAAAACGGCAGGGGGGATTGTTATCCCAGATTCTGCAACAGAAAAACCTATTCGCGGCAAAGTATTGGCCGTAGGCAAGGGCAAAATTCTGGATAACGGTGAAGTGCGCCCCCTTGATGTCAAGGTGGATGACACCGTGTTATTTGGCAAATATTCCGGCACTGAAGTGAAACTTGATGGTGACGAAGTGTTGGTGATGCGCGAAGAAGACATCATGGGTGTTATTGAAGGCTAAATTCCGTTATTATCAACTTTAAGTAAGAGGAAAAAATTATTATGGCTGCTAAAGAAGTACGTTTTTCAGATGATGCACGTCAACAAATGATTAAAGGTGTGGGTGTTTTGGCAAATGCCGTCAAAATCACCCTGGGACCCAAAGGCCGCAATGTGGTACTTGATAAATCTTTTGGCGCACCTACCATCACAAAAGATGGCGTTTCTGTTGCAAAAGAAATTGAACTAGATAACAAATTTGAAAATATGGGTGCGCAGATGGTCAAGGAAGTGGCGTCCCAAACCTCTGACAAAGCAGGTGATGGCACCACGACTGCTACCGTCTTGGCTCAATCTATTTTGAATGAAGGCCTAAAATCAGTAGCCGCCGGTATGAATCCTATGGACCTAAAACGTGGGATTGACAAAGCGGTGGCTGCGGCTGTAGAAGAATTGAAAAAATTATCTAAGCCTTGTACAGACGATAAAGCCATTGCTCAAGTTGGCACCATTTCCGCCAACGCTGATGAAACCATTGGCGCTATCATTGCACAAGCGATGGATAAAGTTGGCAAAGAAGGTGTAATCACTGTTGAAGAGGGGTCTGGTTTAGAAAACGAATTGGATGTCGTTGAAGGCATGCAGTTTGATCGCGGCTATTTGTCTCCTTACTTTGTCACCAACCAACAAACAATGAGTGCGGATTTAGAAAACCCATTCATTTTGTTACATGACAAAAAAATATCCAACATTCGTGACATGTTGCCGATTTTGGAAGGGGTTGCCAAGGCGGGTAAACCATTATTAATTATCGCTGAAGATGTTGAAGGCGAAGCCCTTGCAACTTTAGTGGTTAATAGCATTCGCGGTGTTGTCAAAGTGGCAGCCGTTAAAGCCCCTGGTTTTGGTGATCGCCGCAAAGCCATGTTACAAGACATTGCTATTTTGACTCGTGGTCAAGTGATTTCTGAAGAAGTGGGCTTAAGCTTAGAAAAAACCAACCTAGACGATTTGGGCAGCGCCAAGCGCGTGACAATCACCAAAGACAACTGCACCATTATTGACGGTGCTGGCAAACCCAAAGAAATCGAAGATCGTGTTGGTCAAATTCGCGCCCAAATTGAGGAAGCCACCTCCGATTATGATCGCGAAAAATTGCAAGAGCGCGTGGCTAAGTTAGCAGGCGGTGTTGCAGTGATCAAAGTTGGTGCAGCGACTGAAGTTGAAATGAAAGAAAAGAAAGCCCGCGTAGAAGATGCGTTGCATGCGACTCGTGCCGCTGTAGAGGAGGGCGTTGTCCCTGGTGGTGGTGTCGCTTTGGTACGTACCAAGCAAGCCATCAAAGATCTCAAAGGCAACAATCATGATCAAGACATGGGTATCAAAATTGCCCTGCGTGCAATGGAAGAACCGTTGCGCCAAATTGTGGCTAATGCGGGTCAAGAATCCTCTGTCATTTTAAACAAAGTGGCAGAAGGTGAAGGCAACTATGGTTACAATGCTGCAACAGATGAATTTGGCGACTTGGTGAGCATGGGTATTTTAGACCCAACCAAAGTCACCCGCTCTGCATTACAAAATGCGGCCTCTATTGCAGGATTAATGATCACCACAGAAGCGATGGTCGCAGATTTACCAAAGAAGGATGATGGACCTGCGATGCCTCCAGGCGCTGACATGGGTGGCATGGGTGGTATGGGTGGTATGATGTAATCCAGCCCTCAAAATCCTCTGTCCCAATATTCCAAATAGCTAATTCTGGAGGAAGAAGCAGCGCTTTGGGAGAGTTAAGCCCAAAGCGCTGCTTCTTACGCACTTGCATACCTGAAAACTTATGATTCAGTACTTATAGCAAATCTTCAAACCTCCCCATAATGTAAACCCTCCTTTAGCCACCGTTTAATCAACGATCGACATTGCTCTGGATATTGTTTAAACAATATTTTGCCCGCTTTAACAACATTTTTTAATAAAACCTTATCTCGTTGTAAATCAGCAACCCGCAAACTCATCACGCCTTTTTGCCGCGTGCCCAACACTTCTCCTGGACCTCTAATTTCTAAATCTCGTTGGGCAATCACAAAACCATCGTGATTGTCGCGTATGGTGGCAAGGCGTGATTTAGCAATTTCTGATAAAGGCAATTGGTATAGCAAAACACAATAACTTTGTACCGCGCCTCTGCCAACACGCCCCCGTAATTGATGCAGTTGTGCTAATCCCAAACGTTCCGCATTTTCTATGATCATTAAACTGGCGTTGGGCACATCAACACCAACTTCAATCACAGTTGTTGCCACCAACAAATCAAGTTCCTTTGCCTGAAATTCTGCCATAATTTTTTCTTTTTCTTTAGATTTTATGCGTCCATGCACTAACCCAATACGTAAATTTGGCAAAGCCAGCCGCAATTGTTCTGCCGTTTCTTCGGCTGCTTGAAATTGCAACACTTCAGACTCATCTATCAAAGTACAAACCCAATAAGCTTGACGCCCCTCCTTTTCGCAAACATGTTCAATCCGGGCAATGATTTCATCACGGCGCGTATTGGGGATAATGGCAGTATTAACAGAAGTACGTCCCGGGGGCAATTCATCAATGATGGAGGTATCTAAATCTGCATAAGCCGTCATTGCTAAGGTGCGAGGAATTGGGGTGGCAGTCATAATCAATTGATGTGGCACTATACCATTTTGGCTACCTTTATTACGCAAAGCTAAACGTTGATGTACACCAAAACGGTGTTGTTCATCAACAATAACCAAGCCCAATTTAGCAAATTCAACATCTTTTTGAAAAAGAGCATGTGTTCCGACAACACATAATGTTTCCCCAGAGGCTATTTTTTCCAAAGCTTGTTCACGTTTTTTCTTAGTTAATCCGCCTCTGATCCAAGTGACTTCAATCTCTAAAGGTTCTAGCCATTGGGTAAATGTACGCTTATGCTGTTCAGAAAGTAGCTCTGTCGGTGCCATAACTGCGACTTGATAACCAGATTCAATCGCTTGCAAGGCACTAAGGGCAGCAATAATGGTTTTACCCGAGCCAACATCCCCTTGCAAAAGACGTTGCGTCGGATGCATTGCCCGTAAATCAACAGCTATTTCTTTAAAAACCCGTTCTTGGGCTTGAGTCAATTTAAAGGGTAGTTGCGCCAACAAAGTTTCAATTAATTGCCCTGCATTATTTAAACTAGGGGCTTTTTGACGATGGGCACGGGCGCGTAAAGTATACAAACTTAGATGATGCGCCAACAATTCTTCAAAAGCCAAGCGTTGTTGCGCTGGATGTTTGCCTGATCGTAACGTTTTGATAGAAATATCG
>CAYFOB010000062.1:7036-7828 GCA_964344525.1 uncultured Thiomargarita sp. | reverse complement strand
ATGGTGCAAAATCTGCAACGCTTCGGCTAAAGGTAATAAGTCAAAATTTTCCCGTATTGGCGCAGGTATATAATCAATAATTTCTTGTTTTTGAAAAATTTGATTAATGAGAGAATAAAATACTGATTGGTTTAAACCGCTCGTGCTAGGATAGATCGGCGTGAGGTGTTCCTCTAATAAAGTCATTGAATGATCAATGTGTTCATATTGCGGATGCACCAACTCCAAACACTGATAGCCTTGGCGCACTTCACCAAAGCAACGTAAACGGACTCCTTGTTTCATTTTTTCTTGTTGCGTCGGATAAAAATGAAAAAATCGCAACACAACAACACCGGTGCCATCAGTAAGCGTACAAATCAGGGAGCGCTTTTTACCAATTTTCACCTCGGTGCTTTGGATACTACCTTCAACCAATACATTTTCTCCAACTTTCAATTCGGCTAATGGTGTTATTTGTGTGCGATCTTCATAGCGCAACGGCAAATGAAATAACATGTCTTCAATGGACTGTATGCCGAGACGCGCCAATTGCTCAGTCACCCGTTCGCCAATGCCGTGCAAAGTAGTTATCGCTATGGTCATCTGCTTACTTGAAATTTAGGGAAAAGGACTATCAGTTACCAGGCAAAGGTTTTCAGGAACGCTATTTCATGATAACTGATAACTGATAACCGATTAAGACAATGCTAAAATAGCGTCCATTTCCACCGCTACGCCTTTAGGCAGGCTAGCCACACCGACAGCTGCTCGTGCAGGATAAGGCGGTTGGAAATATTCAGCCATAATTTC
>CAYFOB010000062.1:2882-7011 GCA_964344525.1 uncultured Thiomargarita sp. | reverse complement strand
GGCAAAATGAGATAAATCAGTCAAAAAAATATTTAATTTAACAATATCCGCCAATTCTCCCCCCGCAGCTTGCGCAACCGCCTGCAAATTGCTAAAAACTTGACGAATTTGTGCTGACATCTCGCCAGTGACTAAAGTCATGGTATCAGGCACTAAGGGAATTTGCCCAGACAAATAAACGGTCTTATCGACTTTAATTGCCTGTGAATAGGTGCCTATCGCTTGGGGGGCGTTGGGTGCATTGATGATTTCGTGGGGCATAAATTATTTCCGATTGGTTTAGGTGAATTTTTTGAGTTACACTTATGATACTTAACTTTTTAATTTTTTGAGAGAAAAAAAATGGCACGCCTTACTGTAGAAGATTGTTTAGAACATATTGAAAATCGTTTTGATCTCGTGTTGCTTGCCAGTAAGCGCGCACGTCAAATAGCCATGGGGGCTGCACCTATGGTACCCACAGATAACGATAAACCAACTGTATTGGCTTTGCGAGAAATTGCAGCAGGCAAAATCACGTCAACCAATTTTGATAAATTCCACAAAACCCAGAAACTGGGATAAATATTAATTAATTATTATGGCAGTGAAGCTGGATCCGCTCCCTTCTCGATTATTAGCCGCTGATTTGTGTGATTTACTTGAAACCTATCTTGAAGCCGAACAGATCAAGGAGGTTTATCGTGCCTACTTATTTGGTGCTGAAGCTCATGACGGTCAAACGCGGAAGTCGGGCGAACCTTATATTTTTCACCCTCATGCAGCAGCCTATATTTTAGGTCAAATGCACATGGATACTCAAACGCTATGTGCAGCACTCCTGCATGATGTGATTGAAGATACGGACATCACCAAAGAGCAATTGATCAGTGAATTTGGCGAAAAAGTTGCCGAGCTGGTGGACGGGGTCAGCAAACTCTCCTCAATGCAGTTTGAAACCCGTGAACAAGCGCAAGCAGCCAGTTTTCGCAAAATGATACTGGCTATGAGCCGCGATATTCGTGTGATCATCGTCAAACTTGCTGATCGCTTGCACAACATGCGAACATTAGGGGCAATGAAACGTACATCACAGCGACGTATTGCCCGCGAAACGTTGGAAATCTACGCCCCGATTGCCAACCGTTTAGGCATGAATACTGTGCGTATCGAACAACAGGAACTCTGTTTTGCGACGCTTTATCCATTGCGCTACCGAGTATTGGCGCAACGGACGCAGGACATGTATCGTGAACGTGCAGACATCTTTCGCACCATTCAAATGGCTATTGAGGAACGTCTCTCCCAATGTCATATTGATGCCCAAGTTTTCAAGCGAAAAAAACATTGTTACGGTCTCTTCGAAAAAATGCGCGAAAAAAAGGGACCCACATCGACTGATAAAAGAAAAACATTTACTCAAGTTACCAACGCATGCGCTTTTCGAATAACCACAGGGAGTGTTGATGACTGTTACCGCATCCTTGGAGCGGTACACAGCCTTTATAAACCAATATGTGAGCGCTTTAAAGACTATATTGCCATCCCTAAAATCAATGGTTATCAATCCCTACATACAACATTATTTACACAACACGGCATATTGATTGAAATTCAAATCCGTACAACTGCCATGCACGAATTGGCGGAAAAGGGAATTACAGCACATGGCTTACTTGATAAGGAGCAAGATTACACGAAGTACGTTACCCACCGGTGCACAACTGAATGGTTACACAATTTGTTGGATATGCAAAAAAGTGCCAGCAATTCGCTGGAATTTTTGGAGCATGTTAAAACCGATTTATTCCCTGATGAAGTGTATGTCTTTACGCCTCATGGCAAAATCATACAATTACCCAAAGGGGCCACTGCCATCGATTTTGCTTATGCAATACACAGCAATGTAGGCAATAAATGCATTGCAACAAAGATTGACAATCAATATGCCTCTCTTTCCACACCGTTAGTCAGTGGACAAACGGTTGAAGTGTTGACAGCGACATGGGCACGCCCTAATCCAAGTTGGTTGAATTTTGCAGTCAGTGCGCGTGCCCATAGCAATATTCGTCATTACTTGAAAAATCTCCAACATGACGAAGCTGTCCTTTTAGGAAAACGCATGCTGGATAAAGAATTGGCCACCTACGCTTTGTCAGTGGATAAATTGAGCCAAGAACAATGCGCTTTATTGCTGAACACTTTGAAAGTCGATAAGCTGGACACACTGTTGGCAGACATTGGGCTTGGTAACCGTATTGCATTGATTGTTGCACGTCAACTTGACCCAACACTGGACTACACCCCCTCGAAAATGGAGGCGAAACCTTTAATTATCAAAGGAACTGAAGGTATTTTAGTCAATTTTTCACGTTGTTGTCGACCTATCCCTGGCGATGAAATTGTTGGATTTGTCAGTACAGGTAGAGGCATTATCATCCACACGGCTGCCTGTAGACATATCGGTGAATATCGTCAATGGCCTGAAAAATTGTTGGCGGTGGAGTGGGAATCTGGGATTGATGGAGAATTTTTAGTGGACATTCACGTTGATGTACGCGATCAACGTGGTGTATTAGCCAACGTGGCAGCCGCGCTCACCAACATGGGTAGTAATATCAAACACGTTTCTAACGAAAACCGCGAATGGGGCTATAGCACACTTCAATTTTGTGTTTATGTGCAAAATAGGGACCATTTAGCGGCTATTATGCGACATTTGCGGCGATTGGAAAATGTCAATCGCATCCAGCGTATCAAAAACTAAGGAAATAACGTGGAAGAAATTTACGAACCCCTCAATAAATCTTTACGACTTGTCGGTGCCTTAATGGATGCAGCGGAGACACATGGCATTTTATGCGGTTTGTTGTGTAGCGTTCAACCATTTGAAGATGAGCTATGGTTTAGACATGTGCTCACTGAAACAGCAGTTGAAGATGGTTTAGCATCAGAATGTCAGCAACAACTATTATTAGTCAAAAATTACACACTAAATCAATTAAATTCTACTGACTGTGAATTCATGCCCCTATTACCAGATGATGATGTGCCTTTGGCAGATCGCACACAGGCATTGGGTGCATGGAGCGAAGGATTTTTATTTGGCTTAGGATTGGTTGGTGTTGAAGATTTGGCTGATGATGATAAAGAATTTATTGAGGATGTCATTTCGATATCGCGGATTGCGCCTGCGGATGAGTCTAATGAAAACGAGGAGAATTATGTACAACTTATCGAATATATAAAAATTGGTGTCATAAACATATATGAATCGAAGTTTCAAATAGAGTCCAAAAATTAAATTGGCTGTGTACTAATTTTTTCTATTCACAAAATCTGAAAAACCAAGTTTTTTACAAAAAACTTGGTTTTTTTTTCTCCACCACCGAACCAAAAAACATAGTTTTTTTATGGTTTTTAAATAAAAACTCAAATGTCGATATTTTCCTTTTATATTTATTATAAATATAAATGACTTATGCTTTCAACCACAATATTTTTGGTAGAATATGAGCATTACCTTTAAATCATAATATTAGAATAATCTAAATATCATTTTATTTAAAAATCAACAAGTTATACGATATCACCTTGCAAAAAAAAACATATAAATATAATGTATTTTATCAAAATATTTTATTTTTTTATTAACTTTTATAAAAAAGCTTTAATATAACCATAAATTTGATAATATATTTATTGTTTTGATTAGTAATTAATAATGTTATCAAGAACAGGAACATCTGTGCGGGTGGAAAAAAATGAACCAAATCGAATTTAAAAATCGGAGAGAAGAATTGATGGAAATTATGGGCAAGGGAAGTATGGCCATTTTACCAGCAGCGCCAGAAAAAATACGTAGCCGTGACGTGCATTATCCCTACCGCCAAGATAGCAATTTTTCTTATCTGACCAATTTTCCTGAGCCAGATGCCATCGCTGTTCTTATACCACAACGCGAGCAGGGGCAATATATTTTATTTTGTCGTGAAAAAGACCAAGATAAGGAAACGTGGCACGGTAGCCGCGCAGGTTTAGAGGGGGCTTGTGAAACATACGGTGCTGATGATGCCTTTCCAATCACCGATATTGATGATATTATACCCTGCTTGATGGAAAGTTGCCGCCGCTTGTACTATCCGATGGG
>CAYFOB010000062.1:1496-2788 GCA_964344525.1 uncultured Thiomargarita sp. | reverse complement strand
ACAATCAGGAGTTTGATAGCCAAATAATGGAATGGATGCATCAATTGCGTGGACGTGCCCGCTCTGGTGTTGTTGCCCCCAATGAAATGATTGCTTTAGATCATGTTCTCCACGAAATGCGTTTGTTTAAAACAGAAGTCGAAGTGCAAACGATGCGTACCGCTGTTGACATTGCCATTCGCGCTCATAAACGCGCCATGCGATTGTGTCGTCCTGGCTTATTTGAATACCAACTTGAGGCGGAAATAGTCCATGAATTTATGCGAAATGGCTGTCGTTCACCATCCTATCCACCTATTGTAGGCAGTGGTAAAAATGCCTGCATTTTTCACTACACAGAAAATAATAGTCTACTTAAGGACGGTGATTTGGTACTGATTGATGCAGGGGCCGAATTTGACCATTATGCTTCTGATATTACACGCACTATTCCAATCAATGGACATTTTACGCCAATCCAAAAAACCCTTTATGAACTGGTGCTGGAAGCCCAACAAGCTGCATTGAGCCAAATTTATCCTGGGAATCAATGGAATAAAGTCTATGATGCTGCGGCCTTTGTAGTCACTCAAGGACTTATCGAACTGGGTTTGTTGGTTGGCAAACTTGAAACTTTAATAGAAGAAGAAGCCTACAAACGTTTTTACATGCCTAGAATTGGTCATTGGTTAGGTATGGATGTACACGATCCAAGCGATTATAAAGTTGATGATATTTGGCGAGAGTTAGAACCAGGCATTGTGATGACTGTCGAACCAGGCATATATATTTCTGCAGCTGAAGATATACCAGAAGAATGGTGGGATATTGGCATCCGCATTGAAGATAATGTGTTGGTAACAGAAGAAGGCCATGAGGTACTCACAGCAGATTTACCTAAAACGGTAGCGGAAATTGAAGCCTTTATGGCAGGTAAAGATTTTTAAAATTGATGAATCAACGCAGATTTTTGAACTGATGGACAAACGGATAATCTTAAAAAAAGCCCCTGGCAATAAGGGGCTTTTAAAACGTCATCCCCCACATGCGGGGAACAAACTTATTGTTGTCTTCACTGCCAAAAAAAACAACAAGCAAATCGCACCAAATAAAAAAGTTTTATTAAAGCATTATAAATACTATTTCTAAAATAGTATTAAAGTTAATACCTGGGGCGACGTTGAGGGCGCTCATTCCTTGGACGCGCCTGATTTACCTTGATATTTCTTCCCCCCATAAGACTACCATTCAAAGCTTTGATTGCCTCTTCGGCGTCTGCTTGCTTTGCCATTTCAACAAAACCAAAGCCTTTT
>CAYFOB010000062.1:0-1486 GCA_964344525.1 uncultured Thiomargarita sp. | reverse complement strand
AGATACTTCTCCATATTCGGCAAAAATATCTGTCAACTCTTGTTCTGTCACGCTGTAGGGCAGATTTCCAACGTATATATTCATCTATTATTCTCTATCGTTTGTGCGTTGTTCGAAAAGACACTATCAAATAACCAACCGCACAAATTAGACGATAGTGATTAGCTACATTTGGCTAATTCTTGATGATTTCAAACTTTGGTCTGAAATATTGTATTTGTCACCCTCAATTTATAAGGCCTCATAGATAAAATTCAAGGCTTAAACAATAAAAATTTTTTTGTGATTTTAAGTGCCTTCTTGAGAAGTGTGTGACGACTTACCAATTTGGCAAAATCCTTGGGCGGGAACATCCAAAGCACTGTTGAACTTACTTGACATGTTTTGAAAAGCGATTAGCCCAGTTAGCTCTATAATGCTGTCATCATCAAAAAATTGACGCAATTTTGTCATCAAATCGTTACTCACCTCTTTATCAGAATACGTGATGGCTTCGGCATATTCTAGCGCAACTTTTTCATGATCATCAAAAAGTTCACTTTCCTGCCAATTTTCTAGGGCGGCTGCTTTTTCCATTGAACCCGCTCTCTCTAATAAAACGGAAGAGTTGAGGTCTATACAAAAATGACACCAATTGATCTGTGAAACTCTAACAATGATAAGAGAACGGAGAATGGGATTGAGTGGCGAATTTTTTCGGTCTAAAGCACCATAAAACAGCGCTATAGATATAAACAATCGGGGCACTCTTGCCCAGAGCAAAGCAGATTTTAAGACTTGCTTGTATTTTCTTTTTTGAGCCCAAAAAAGAGGGCGAAGATACCAAGGATATTGGTGTAATGTTTTTTCAGAAACCCTCATCTCTACTCCCAATCAATTTAACTTCCGAAAACCTGTCAGGTCTCCAATACCTAACAGGCTTGTAGTGGGACAATCACGATGCTTGTGGTTGGCACAAATAGCAGTCGGTGGCAAAAAGTGGCTTATTCATTAGTGGCTGGTTCATCTTCCTCCTCGGGAAATTCCTCATCAGAAAATTCCTCCTTGGAAAATTCATCAGGAAACTCAAAATCTTCAGGAAATTCTTCTGAAAAGTCCTCTTCAGACAACTGAGAATCTTCAGGCAACTCCTCTGAAAAGTCCTCTTCAGAAAGAAGATCGTCTTCCTCAGCATCAGGAGAGGGTTGATCAACAGCTTTATCAATGAGAACCGGTTTTTCAATAGGCGGTTTTTCAACGTCTGAACGATTTGTCCAAACAAAGCCTATCAATCCCAACACCAAAGCAAACAATACGACACCAACGATCACTTTCAATTTCATAACGACTCCTATCAGGTTTGTTTTGTTCTTGATTCAAATAGCCAAGCTATAATAGTGCTGTCGCAACAAATATCAAGTCCTTGTTCAAAAAGATTCAAGTTTAATAGCCTTGATGATATACTTTTTCTGAACAGTGTACTCCTTTCCATATTCCTAACTTTTAT
>CAYFOB010000061.1:10051-12824 GCA_964344525.1 uncultured Thiomargarita sp. | reverse complement strand
AAACATACAGCTTGGAAAAATACCAAAATGTTTTGGTGATTATCTTTGAGGATTTTGGTGGCGAGCCCTTAAGGCAATGGATGACAAAGGCTAGCCCAGCAGAATGGTTGCCTATTTTTATTAAAACCACTGAAATTTTGGGTGAAATTCACGCTGTCAATATCATTCACAAAGACATTAACCCCAGCAATATTGTTTGGAACAAAAACACTGGGCAAATAAAAATTATTGACTTTGGTATTTCAACCATTTTACCGCGTGAAAATCCTAGCCTCAAAAATCCTAACCAATTGGAAGGCACATTACCCTACCTTTCACCGGAGCAAACGGGGCGCATGAATCGGGCCATGGATTATCGCACAGATTTTTACGCCCTGGGGGTCACCTTTTATGAATTACTGACCCATCGTTTGCCCTTTGAATCAGATGATCCAATGGAGCTGGTCCACTGTCATCTCGCCAAACAACCAACCCCGCCTCACCAATTAAATCCGGACATTCCAGAAATCATTTCAAACATCATCATGAAATTACTGGAAAAAGCGGCAGAGGCGAGATACCAAAGCGCCTGGGGTATCAAAACCGATTTAGAAAAATGTCAAACCGGCTTGGCACAAGGCCAACTTGAACTTTTTCCTTTGGGCCAACAGGATATTTCTGACAAATTCCAATTACCCCAAAAACTTTATGGGCGTGAGTCAGATATAGAAATTTTACTCACCGCCTTTGACAAAGCCAGTCAGGGTACTGGCGAAATGATGCTAGTTGCTGGCTATTCTGGTATTGGCAAATCCGCACTGATACAAGAAATTTACAAACCCATCACCGAAAAACGGGGCTATTTTATTGCGGGCAAATTTGATCAATTTCAACGCAATATCCCCTATTCCGCCCTTGTGATGGCTTTTCGTGATTTAGTACGACAATTACTCACCGAAAGTGAGACACAATTAGCAGCATGGAAAGAAAAAATCTTAGCAGCCGTTGGTCCCAACGGACAAGTGATCACTGAAGTCATTCCAGAAATTGATGCCATTATTGGGACGCAAGCACCAGTGCCAGAACTTGGCCCTACTGCGGCACAAAATCGTTTCAATTTAGTTTTCCAAAACTTTATTCATGTGTTTTGTCAAGTAGAACACCCTTTAGTGATTTTTGTGGATGATTTGCAATGGGCGGATTCTGCCAGTTTGAAATTAATGGCTTTAATCATGGCGCAAAGCCAATATCTCTTTTTAATTGGGGCTTATCGAGATAACGAAGTGGATGTATCCCATCCACTGATGTTGACCTTAGATGATATGCAAAAGGCCAATATCAATATCAAAAACCTTGCCCTGACACCTTTAGGCTTGCCACACATTAATCAGCTCATTGCAGACGCATTAAGTGGTACACTCGAAGAAACTCACTCTATTGCAGAATTAGTCCAAACTAAAACAGGTGGTAACCCATTCTTCATGGGTGAATTTTTGAAAACCCTGTATGCGGAACAATTGTTAAATTTTGACCATCAACAAGGCCAATGGCAATGGGATTTAGCGCAAATCAAAGCCTACAATATCACTGATAATGTGATTGAATTGATGATTGGCAAAGTGCAAAAACTGAGTGAAAAAACACAACAAGTGCTAAAATTTGCCGCTTGCATTGGGAATCTTTTTGAGATAGATACTTTAGCCATTGTTTCTGAAAAAGACGCACAAGAAACGAAGGGAGACTTATGGGAAGCCCTTGCGGAAGGACTTATTTTACCCTTGGAAAATGCGTATAAATTTGCACATGATCGTGTACGAATGGCCGTTTATTCTCTCATGCCAGAGGAACAAAAACAGGCGGTACACTGGCAAGTGGGTCAATTACTGTTGAAAAACACATCACAGGAACAACAAGAACAACGCATTTTTGCTATTGTCGATCAACTCAATGCAGGTATTGCATTGATTAAGCAACAATCAGAACGGAATGAACTTGCTCAGTTAAATCTGGTTGCGGGTAAGAAGGCAAAAGCTTCAGCCGCTTATCAACACGCTTTTAATTATTTAAAGCTGGGGCTTGGATTATTAGGGGATAATGGGTGGCAAACCCAGTATGATTTGGTTTTAGCGCTCCATGTAGAATCCGCAGAAGCGGCGTCTCTGACGGGGCAATTTGAAGAATTGGAGCAGTTGGTTGAAGTCGTATTACAACAAGCTAAAACGCTTCTTGAGAAAATCAAGGTTTATGAGATAAAAATTTTCTCGTATATGATCCAAGACAAAATGTTAGACGCAGTAGAAACCGCGTTACCTGTCTTAAAAATGTTAGGGGTGTCTTTGCCTCCAAAACCCAAACAATTGCAAATTGTCCAGGGTTTGTTACAAACCAAAATCGCCTTGTTTGGAAAACGCACTGAGGAACTCATAAATTTACCTGAAATGACCGATTCATCCAAGTTGGCAGCCATGCGTATTCTAAATAGTGCTTCCGGGGCGGCCTACATAATTAGGCCTGAATTGCTTCCATTAATCGTATTTAAACAGGTTAATTTGTCCTTGAAATATGGTAACACTGCAAGTTCAGCTACGGCTTATGCCAGTTATGGAGTTATTTTATGCGGATTTCTGGGTGATATTGATGCTGGTTATCAATTTGGACAACTAGCCTTGGGGCTAATAGAAAAGTTCGATGCTAAAGAAATCAAAGCCAAAACGCTCTATATTGTTACCAATTTTATAAGACATTGGAAAGAACACGCTAATGACACCTTGAAACCATTGCAGATGAGCTATCA
>CAYFOB010000061.1:2842-10022 GCA_964344525.1 uncultured Thiomargarita sp. | reverse complement strand
GGACTAGAAACAGGTGATGTTGAATATGCCAGCTATGCTGTAATGAGTCACTTCATCAACTCCTATGTGACAGGCCAAGAACTGGCAATCGTTGAACGAGAAGTGATGGCAGAGTATAGCGGTGATATTGCGAGGGTACTCAAACAAGGTGCAGCCTGGTATCTGTTTGGAATGTACGGGCAAGTTCTCCTCAACTTGAGAGGGCAAAGTGAAGAGCCCTGGCGTTTAAGCGGTGAACATTATGATGAACAGAAAATGCTCCAGCTTTTTCTGGAATCGAAAAATGTGTTCGCGCTTGGCTATTTTTATTGCAATAAACTTCCTCTTTGCTATCTCTTTCATGCTTACTCTCAAGCGGTGGAAAGTGCCTCTGAGGGCGAAAAATATTTAGAAGGTATACCGGGAAATATTCTCGTGGTTGTTTTTTATTTTTATGATTCTTTAGCCCGATTGGCAATACTCCCAGATGCTCAAAAATCGGAACAAAAACGCCTCCTTAAAAAAGTCGCTGCCAACCAGAAAAAGATGAAAAAATGGGCGCATCATGCTCCCATGAACCATCTACATAAATTTTATCTGGTTGAGGCAGAACGTGCCCGTGTTTTGGGTAAAGATGAAGAAGCCAGAGAAGATTATGACAAAGCCATTGCCTTAGCACATGAAAATGAATATCTCAACGAAGAGGCTTTGGCCTATGAATTGGCGGGCCAATTTTATCTTGCTAAAAAGCAAGACCGTTTGGCTAATCACTACTTGCGCGAGGCTCATCAGGCTTATTCACGGTGGGGCGCGGTTGCCAAAGTTAATGATTTAGAAATGCGCCACCCACAACTCAAGGGCAAAACGGTAGCTGGCACCAGTCACACGATTACCACGACAGCTACTACCATGATGGGAGAAGGGGCAACCGGTGTGCTTGATTTTGCCAGTGTTCTCAAAGCGTCGCAAGCCATCGCGGGTGAAATTGAATTGGCACGCTTACTCGAAAATTTGATGAAGATTGTGATCGAAAATGCGGGGGCACAATGGGGTTGTTTGATTTTGGAGAGTCAAGGTGAATGGGTAATTGAAGCAGAGGGGAATAATGAGAAGGTGGTGGTGTTACAATCTCAAGCCATTGAGGGCAATCGAGTGCCCACCACGCTTATCAACTATGTTGCTCGTGCTAAAGAAAGTGTCGTTTTGCATGATGCGACTCGGGAAGGGCAATTTACCAATGATAAGTATATTGTTAAAAATGAAACGAAATCGGCTTTAGGTGCGCCACTTCTCAATCAAGGGCAGTTGATGGGGATGTTGTACTTAGAAAACGATTTGACCACAGGGGCTTTTACTTCTGATCGTTTGGAAGTTCTTAGTATTTTGTCGTCTCAAGCTGCTGTTTCCTTGGAAAATGCCATGCTCTATCGCACATTGGAGCAGAAAGTAGAAGAACGCACGGCGCAATTGGCAGCCGCGAATAAAAAGGTGATGGATAGCATTTTGTATGCCCAAATCATCCAGTCTTCTTTATTGCCCAACCAAGATAAGGTAAAAACTTATCTGCCAAATAGCTTTTTCCTTTGGATGCCCAGGGATATTGTTGGTGGGGATATTTATTATACTGAGTCCTTTGAGGATGGTTTTCTTGTGGCGATTATAGATTGTACTGGGCATGGTGTGCCTGGCGCATTTATGACGATGGTGAGTTCGACCAGTTTGCGGCAAATTACGCGGGCTGAAAATTGCCATAATCCGGCTGACATTTTGAAACGACTCAATTTTATGGTCAAAACGTCGCTTCAACAGGATACGGATTATGCCCGCTCTGATGATGGGCTTGATGCGGCTGTTTGTTGGATTAATCCACAGGAAAAAACCTTGCTCTTTGCAGGGGCGAAACAGGCGCTTTATTATATTGATAACGAGAAATTGGAGATCATTAACGGAGATAAACAGAGCCTGGGCTACAAAAAATCCAACGTGGATTTTACGTTTACTACGCACACAGTTAACATTGAAGAAGGAATGTCCTTTTATTTGACAACAGATGGGTTTCTGGATCAATTGGGTGGAGCGAAACGGTTTCCTTTTGGTAAGAAGCGTTTTAAAAAGCTGCTGATGGACAATTATTATCTGTCTTTTGAGGAGCAATCTGATAAAATGATTCAAGCTTTTAAGGAATATAAAGGTGAAAATGACAGGCAGGATGATGTGACCGTTTTGGGGTTTAGGGTTAGTGAATAGGGGAAGTTTGGACTCCTTGGATTAGGAGTCCTCACTTTGGTTTGGGGCAGATTTGTCTATGTTATTTTTTGCCAAGCACTTAGCATGTAGTGAGTGCCATATGTTATGTGTTATAGTGATCATCTAAAGTCAAATAAAACTATGGAAATAACAACACTCAAAAAAGTTCAATGCTTACAGCAGTATATTATCGCTAGTTGTGAAACAGTTGATCCCGTGCTGGATATGAGCCTCAACAAGCTACTTGTACGCGAAATCACGCGAACACAAAAACTCAAAAAACGTTTGTTAAATCAACTTGCAACCTTTGAAAATAACTATTCACTTAGCTCAAGCGAATTTTATAAACGCTATGAAAAGGGAGAAATGGGAGACGACATGGATTTTGTGGAATGGGCAGCAACTGTAGAAATGGTGACTAATGTTGAAAAAAGATTAACATTATTACAAACAGGTTCCAATCCATGAATCCAAATATCGCTCAACATTTTGATGCTATTGAGGTTCGGTACCCGATATTTTTTATGTCATTGATCAAATTGAAAAAGCTTCTGATTAATGCAAAAGTTTAAGGAGTCCAAAGCTTTAGCTTTGGACTCGGTATTTTTTAGCTTTATTGCGCTGCCCGAGCTGCCCGTTTGCGTTCATATTCTTTTAAGAATTTTTTACGCAAACGAATCGCTTTCGGGGTCACTTCTACCAATTCATCATCATCAATAAATTCAATGGCTTGCTCCAAAGAGTGCTTAATTGGTGGTGTTAGTAATATGTTTTCATCAGAGCCAGCAGCACGGATATTGGTCAGTTGTTTGGCTTTGAGCGGGTTGACCACTAAATCATTGCTTCGTGAATGGATGCCAATAATCATACCTTCATAGACTTCTTCGCCAGGGGCTATAAATAAACGCCCACGTTCTTGTAAGTTAAATAGCGCATATCCCAAACTCTTGCCCTCGCCGTTGGCAATTAATACTCCGTTGATACGTTGCCCAATTTCACCTTGTTTGACGGGTGCGTAACGTTCAAATACGTGGTATAGTAGTCCTGTGCCAGAGGTTGCTGTTAAAAAATCTGTGCGAAAACCAATGAGTCCGCGGGCGGGAATCATAAAGTCAAGGCGCACTCGCCCTTTTCCGTCTGCTTGCATGTTGACTAATTCGGCTTTGCGTGCGCCTAATAATTCCATAACGGTGCCTTGATGCTTTTGTTCAACATCTATTGTGAGACTTTCATAAGGTTCACAAGGAGAGCCATCAATTTCTTTTATAATGACCTTGGGGCGGGAGACGGCAAGTTCATAGCCTTCACGGCGCATGTTTTCAATCAATATCCCTAGGTGTAATTCTCCACGTCCTGATATCATAAATTTATCGGGATCATCGGTGTCGCTGACGCGCAAGGCGACGTTATGTAACAATTCGCGTTGTAGGCGTTCTCGAATTTGGCGAGAAGTGACATATTTGCCCTCTTTTCCTGCAAATGGTGAGGTATTGACTTGAAATGTCATGCTCACCGTCGGTTCATCCACCGTGAGGGCGGGTAAAGCGGTTACATGCTCTGGATCACAAAGCGTGTCAGAAATGTTTAATTTGTCTATGCCAGTAAACGCGATAATGTCCCCTGCTGTGGCTTCGGGCATTTCCACCCGCTCCAAGCCATGAAATCCTAGCACTTGTAACATCCGCCCTTGACGTTGATTGCCTTTAGCATCAACTATAACAATAGGGGTATTAGTTTTAATCCGCCCTTGGTTTATACGCCCTATTCCAATGACACCAACATAAGTGGAATAATCCAGCGCACTGACTTGTAATTGAAAGGGTTCATTGGGATCAACATCGGGAATTGGCACATGTTTGATAATGGCTTCAAACAAGGGTTGCATATTTCCCTCGCGCACATCGCTGTCTTCGGTGGCATACCCATTCAGTGCTGAGGCATAAATCACAGGAAAATCCAGTTGTGCATCATCCGCCCCCAAATGGTCAAATAGTTCAAAGGTTTGGTCTAATACCCAATCAGGACGTGCGCCCTCACGATCAATTTTATTAATCACCACAATAGGACGTAAACCACGCGCCAAGGCTTTTTGGGTGACAAAGCGGGTTTGTGGCATAGGACCTTCCACCGCGTCAACAAGTAACAAGACAGAATCCACCATTGACAATACGCGCTCAACTTCGCCCCCAAAATCTGCATGTCCGGGTGTATCGACAATATTAATTCGGTAATCTTGCCAACGAATTGCGGTATTTTTAGATAAAATGGTAATACCACGCTCTTTTTCTAAATCATTAGAATCCATAACCCGCTCAACGTTGGCGTTACGATCACCTAATGTACCTGATTGTTGTAGGAGTTTATCTACAAGGGTTGTTTTGCCGTGATCAACATGGGCAATAATAGCGATGTTACGCAGTTTGGTAATCACTCAAATAGTCTCAAATTAATGATGGAAAAAAAACACCCTGACCTTCTTAAGAGGGGTTAGGGGGTATTAAGAAATTGATTTTATATATAAGCACACATTAATATATTAACAAGAGTATAAATATATTGTGTCTATTATAAATTCATAGTCAATTTAGATGTTAATGACTTTTTGGAGGAGATGATTTTAAACCTATCTTTTATATGGTTTTTATCCCACTAAGCAGCCCACATTGTAAAAAAAATGGAACTGTGTTTTATATACATACACTTTATGAATTTGAAGGAGATGAGTTATGAAATGGCTAATGTGGTCTGTTATTTCTATATTCCTTGTAAGTTCTGTTGTTGCTGATGAGAATTTTAAGACTTTAAAATTTTCTGATAGCGAACAGTTTTATAATGACTTGGAAGAGACTGCCTTTTTGAAAAAAACCAATTTGGAGGTGGTAACGGATTTTACCCATCCTGAAGAGGTGCCCAGTAGATTGAGAAGTATGGTCAATTTGGAGGAACATGAGGATACTTTAGTGGCTGATGATGGTTCTTTTAAGGAAGGTGCAAAAACGACGGCAATATTGACTTTTGCTGGCGCTTCTTTGGCATCTGCTATTGGTACTGGGGTAGTTGTTGGATCAGCTTTTGTGGCAAGAAGTGCGGCGGCGGGTGCAGCGATTGGTGCGGCAGGTGGTCCTGTTGCGCCTGCAACCATTGCGATTGCGGCGGGCGTGGGGGCTGTTGTTGGGTTTACGATTGGGGTGACTGTTGTGGTGATGTCTGGTGATGAACATGAAATGACATTTGAAATAGATGCTGGTGGTAAGTTTAGATTTCATGTTAAACCAGTTTGAATTATTTGCTGATGTTACGCACTTTTGTTCCTACGTCGCTTCGCGACAAATGATGGAAAAAGGAGATATAAGATGCATACATTTAAAACAAGTGTATTGATTTTGATTTTCAGCCTATTGGGGCTACCGGCTTTGTCCGAGGAGCAACAACTTCAGGAAGAGGAGGAGGAGCAAAGTTTAGGGGCTTATTGGGGCGCCTTGATCGGTGGCATGGTGGGTGCCTTCATTGGTGATGATGGTAAAGCGCAGGCGATAAACGCGGCTATTGGTGCGGCTATTGGTGCGGGCGCAGGTTTATTGTTAGATAAAACAGTTGGGCAACAAGCTAACCAAAAAATTGAGTCGGAAAGTGAACGGGCTGAACGAATTATTCGGGAAATGCGTGCGACTAATCAACAGTTAAAGGAAGATGTTCGTTATTTGCGAGGACAAAAGCAAGTTTTACAACAACGCCTTGCTCATGCCGAACAATCCTTAGCCCAATTAATAAGCGAGTTGGAAATTTCACAGCGACATTATCGAAATTCTCAACAAAAGAATAAATCAATTGATTTATTACAATGGCAAGTTAGGGTTGCTAAGCTGAAACAGGAAAAATATGAGCTGGAATCCAATATTGAGGATTTGAAAGCTCAGTTAATCCATGATTAGAAAAGGAGAATATTGTGCGTTTTTTAATGCTCAGTTTGGTGTTGCCGCTTTTGGCAGCTTGTACTGATAACACTTCACAGCCTATCAAAATCAAGTTTTCTCACGTTGTTGCAGAAAGTACGCCTAAAGGTATTGGCGCAAAGTTGTTTAAACAACGGGTTGAGGAGCGTCTTGCTGGTAGAGTGGTGGTGGAGGTGTATCCCAATTCTCAGTTGTATGATGATAATAAAGTGATGGAAGCGCTGTTGTTAGGGGATGTGCAGTTGGCAGCGCCCTCATTGGCTAAGTTTGGTAAATATACTAAAAAGTTGCAAGTTTTTGATTTGCCTTTTTTATTTGACGATATTCAGGCAGTTGTTCGTTTTCAAAGTGGTCCAATGGGGCAAAAATTGCTCTCTTCTATGGAGAAGTCGGGTTATTTAGGTTTGGCGTATTGGCATAATGGCATGAAACAAATGTCTGCTAATCAGCCGCTACAATTGCCCGCTGATGCCAAGGGGCTGAAATTTCGTATCCAACAGTCTCATGTGCTGCAAGCCCAATTTGAAGTGCTTTCCGCCAGTCCACAAAAATTGGCTTTTGCTGAAGTTTATAATGCCTTGCAAACGGGTGTTGTTGATGGACAGGAAAATACGTGGACAAATATTTATTCTAAAAAATTTTATGAGGTACAAAAATATTTTTCTGAAACTAATCACGGAGTACTGGATTATTTAGTCGTTACCAATGCCAAATTTTGGAAAGGGTTGCCTGAAGATATACGCGTTGAATTGGAAAAAATTCTTGCCGAAGTCAGTGCAGAGGTGAACAAAATAGCATTTGAACTTGCCATGGAATCTCGCCAAAAAGTCATTAATTTTGGAAATGAAACGGGCAAAACTCAAGTGCTTACGCCAAACAAAGAAGCGCTTGCCCAATGGCGCTCTGCCATGTTGCCAGTTTGGAAACAGTTTGAGGAGGTAATTGGTAAAGAGGTGATTGAGGCGGCGTTTAATATTCCGTAGTGCGTTTGAGGGGTAGGA
>CAYFOB010000061.1:1038-2832 GCA_964344525.1 uncultured Thiomargarita sp. | reverse complement strand
GGGCGACTCCAAAATACGGTAAAACTTGTGAACGGGTACTTAGTAGACAGAGGTGTCCAAATGATCAGCGATTAGTTCAGTGAGTCCGATCAGCTCAACTGGGAGTTCGTAATGTTCAAACCCTTCTTCTAAGGTAATTCGACAACTGGCACAAGCTGTTACCACGTTTTCTACGCCTTTTTCTTCAACTTGTTTCTTTTTACGTTTAAAAGCTTGAGTGCGTAACGTTTCCGTTTCTTGGATGGCAGCCACCCCCCCACCGCCACTACAACACCAATTCATTGTGCCACAATCATTCATTTCCCTGAAATCATTGGCAACGCTGTTTAATAAACGACGGGGTTCTTCTATCACACCACCACGGCGTACCAGTTGACAAGGATCATGGAAAGTCATGGGTCTATCATCTTTGCCAATTGTGCGCAATCGTCCTTGTTGTTTAAGTTGATCTAGCAATTCAAGAATATGGAACACTTCAAAGGGGTAAGGGCGCCCAATTAAATTGGGTCCTTCCCAACGCAAGGCAGTATAAGCATGTCCACATTCAGGGCTAATCACCGCACGTACTTTGAGTTGTTTTGCCCCAGCGACAATGCGCTCAACCAATACTTTGGCGATGTCACTGACACCAATTTGAATACCCCCATTGGTGGCTTCAAATGCCTTTGAACACAGTGTCCAACTGACGTTTGCCTGTTTGAAAATTTTAGCCAGCGCTGCGATATATTCAGGAAAATTAATGATTTCCATTGATGAAAATAAAACAAGATAGTCTGCCCCTTCCACATCCATTGGTACGGTTAATCCGGTTTCTCGCTCAACATGTCCGATTTGTGCTTTTAATGCTTTTAATTTGATACCCATTGGGCTGCCGATTTTCACCGCTCGGCTGGTGGCAGCGATAAGATCAGGTGGGGCATGCCCAGCCGCCGCCATGCCTTCTCTTATTTTACGGATCATATATACAATGTCGTTGCCCACCGGACAGACGAGGGAACAACGCCCACACATCGTACAACTGTGGTAAATCAGTTCACTCCATTTGCTCAATTCTTCATCAGTCGGTGGGGGAGACAAACCCAATGCTTTGGCTATTTTGCCCCAAAAGGTATATTCTCGTCGCCAAACTTTTTTCAAAGGTTTTAGTTTGTAGATGGGTGTATATTTTGGGTTTTTGGTTTCGGTATAAAATAAACAGGCTTGGGCACAGAGTCCGCAATGCATACAACTTTCAAAAAATGCTGCGACTGGCGCATCAATGACTTCTTTAAAGTGCTTTAAACCTTTTTCTAAGCTCATGATTGCACCCCCTTTCGTCCTGCAATTGCCCCGTTATACCAGCGAGCGATAAATGTTGTCAGTATATGATTGAGTTTGGTCAATGGTAGACAAATCATAAATAATTCAACGCTGATAATATGCCAAGCTAATAGATCAGGATAGGGTAGTAATAAATGATGATAGGCGAGATAGCCTGTAAATAAGGGTAAAAATGAGAGCACCCAAACTAAATAATCCTCAAAAGTGGATAGCAATTTCCTAACGGGATCAATGAGGCGGTGGACTAATAGGGCAATCAGCGCGAAAATGGTGATTAAAGTGACCACCTCCACGATAGGCGAGGGTAAACCTGGCCAACCAAAGCCAACGATGTCACGAAACATTTGGATATGAGGAATAAAAAATAGCAAGCTGATAAAAAAACCGATATGGAAAGCATAACCGACTAAATGCAAAAATCGTGCTTTCACGGGTAAAAAACGTTTAAAAACCGTTTTTAATGCCGGCAAAAAA
>CAYFOB010000061.1:374-1028 GCA_964344525.1 uncultured Thiomargarita sp. | reverse complement strand
GGCTTTGGCGGGCAACTGAATAATCTTTTTTCCGCCCAAGCCACAAAATTTGCAATAATTGCACCAAGCTACCTACAACAAGGATCGCCAATGCGATGTGAAAAGCGGGTCCCCTCGCCCAGAGCAAAAGTGTGGGTTCTGTCATGAAGATTTCTCCAATTCGTCGATTTTAACGGTTTCATGTGCGTTTGATGCTTGCTCTTTTTTATGGCGATTCATCATGCCGCTCGCCATCCCTATTGCTGCACCTGCTGCTGCTGCATATCCTAGGGTACGGCTCGTATCGCCAATTGGTGTGGATAAGGACTTGTAAAAACTGCCAGCATCCCAAAATTTTTGTTCTGAACAGCCCAAACAACCATGCCCCGCTTCAATGGGAAAACTGGTGCCCTCATTCCATTTTTCTGTTGCACAAGCGTTGTAAGTGGTTGGTCCTTTACATCCCAATTTGAATAGGCACCACCCCTGACGTGCGCCTTCATCATCAAAACTCTCCGCAAACAAGCCCTTGTCATAAAATGGTCGCCGATAACAGCGATCATGTATTGTTTGCCCATAAAACGTGAGTGGTCGTTTTTGCTCATCCAATTTTGGCAAAGCCCCAAAAGTGAGATAATGAGCAATAACCCCAGTAATCACAACAGGAATGGGCGG
>CAYFOB010000061.1:0-364 GCA_964344525.1 uncultured Thiomargarita sp. | reverse complement strand
GGACAACCAGAGATATTAACAATCGGTTTATCTTGGATTATATGACTCACCGAGACTGCGCCTGTCGGATTAGGATCAGCTTCTGGTATGCCACCAAAAGCAGCGCATGTACCCAGAGCAATGATGGCGGTGGCGCCATTGGCTGTTTCTTTCAATAAATCAAGGCTACTCATGCCAGCTATGGTAGAATAACCTGGATTTTTCAGCGGGATTGATCCATCCACAACTAACAAATATGGCCCATTCTTCATGGCATGCTCACGCGCATTTTCGGCGGCTTCCCCCGAGGCGGCTTGCAAAGTGTGGTGATAATCCAGTGAAATAAAGTCAAAAATCAAACTTTCGAGAGTGGGGGCATGGGAGC
>CAYFOB010000060.1:12103-12824 GCA_964344525.1 uncultured Thiomargarita sp. | reverse complement strand
GACTACTTTTGACGGCTATGAAAACCGAAAATCTGAACGTTCTGAGTATATATTAAACTCTCTATTGTGACGCTTTTGCATGTAGTAAACACCGATATTCAATATTTGGAAAAATCATTTTTTGAATTTTAAAACCCTAAAACCGCACTAACTACAAGGATTTTTAATAATAAAGGATCAGATTATGGCTTTATATCCTTTATTATTAATAACTGATGTTACGCACTATCCTTCTCAACCCTGCAGATTTTAGGTTTTGATTTATCCTTTTTTAAAAGTAATCCTTGTAGTTATTCGGGTTTTATTTGAGTGAATGTTTGGAGCGTAACAGCAGTTAAGATAATCCTTATCTAAAGCTGGTGGGTAGAGAAAAACCCTCGTTCCAAAAACCACAAATAACTACAAGGATTATATTTAAGAAAGGATAAACCTAGCTATAACAAGGTTTTGACGGTGCCCCGTATTAAATGTAATCCTTGTAGTTATTTTTTGCTTTACAATCTATAAAAAATACTAATCAGCGTTCTTGGAGAAGGCGTGGCTAAGACAACTTGCTCTTAATCTAAGAAAAGGTATAATATTTTTATATGCATTTTACAACCCTTAATGAATGGCTAGATTGGCAAACTTCCTTACATCCCCGTGAAATCGAATTGGGGTTAACTCGTTGTCGCACCGTTGCCCAACGTTTGAAGTTATCTCCTCTCCCTTTTCCTATTAT
>CAYFOB010000060.1:1430-12090 GCA_964344525.1 uncultured Thiomargarita sp. | reverse complement strand
GTTGTTTTACTTGATGCGATATTATCCGCTGCGGGTTATCGTGTGGGGCGTTTTATGTCTCCACATTTATTACGGTATAACGAGCGTGTTTGTATTGGCGGTGTTGATGCCAGTGATGCAGAACTGTGTCAGGCTTTTAATTTAATTGAGGATGTGCGTGATGAAATTTCGCTGACTTTTTTTGAATTTTCAACTTTAGCGGCGATGTTAGTTTTTCAACATAATAAGGTTGATTTAGCGGTACTTGAAGTGGGGCTAGGCGGACGTTTAGATGCTGTCAATATTTTTGATCCTTCAATTGCTTTAGTCACGGCGATAGGTATAGATCATGTGGATCGATTAGGAGATGATAGAGAAAGCATCGGTTTTGAAAAAGCAGGGATTTTTCGGGCGCATTGCCCTGCTGTGTGTTCTGATAGTGATCCTCCCCAGCGTTTGATTGAACATGCATTAAATTTGCAAGCGCCATTATCTTATTTGGGGCGTGATTTTGGCTATGAAAAATTGGGAGATAATAGCTGGGCTTGGCAAAGTCAACAACAGAAATTCTCTCATTTACCGATGCCTCGTTTACCTGGCGATTTTCAACTACAAAATGCCGCAGGCGTGTTGATGGTGCTTGAATCGTTTTCTGTCTCAGAAACAGCAATACACCAAGGCTTAGTCAATGCGACACTGCCTGGGCGTTTTCAAGTATTACCTGGGCGGGCGACGCGCATATTGGACGTGGCACATAATCCTTTGGGTGCGCAAGTTTTACGCAATTTACTTCGCCAATTTCCTTGTCAAGGCGAAACTCATGCTGTGGTGGGTATGCTTAAGGATAAGGACATTGGCGGTGTTTTGGATATAATGCGAAACAGTATTAAACATTGGCATGTTGCTGCACCAAATACACATCGCAGTGCCAACGCGCAGTGCCTTGTTGATCATTTGAGCGGTGTTACTTCTATTTCTTGTCATTCTTCAATTGCAACCGCTTACAATTATTCGCTGTCTCATGCCAAAGAAGGCGATAGGATTGTTGTATTTGGCTCATTTTTTACGGTTTCTGAAGTTTTGCAGGAAATCAGGAATTTTGATGCTATACTTTAAATTTAATACCAACTAACAGGAAATCCATGTTCTCAAAAGATTTGAATATTGCAGATTTTGATGCCGAACTATGGCAAGCCATGCAAAGTGAAGTTAAGCGGCAAGAGGAGCATCTTGAACTGATTGCATCGGAAAATTATGCCAGCCCTCGCGTACTTCAAGCACAAGGCTCTGTTTTCACTAATAAATATGCCGAAGGTTATCCTGAAAAACGCTATTATGGGGGCTGCGAGTTCGTTGATGTTGCTGAGCAATTGGCTATTGATCGCGCCAAGCAACTATTCAATGCTGACTATGCCAATGTGCAACCCCATTCAGGTTCTCAGGCTAATACTGCAGTGTACATGGCTTTGTTAGAACCGGGTGACACTTTTTTGGGCATGAGTCTAGCGCATGGAGGACACCTGACACATGGCGCAAAAGTGAATTTTTCTGGCAAAGTCTATAATGCTGTGCAATATGGTTTAAATCCAGATACGGGGGAAATTGATTACGAACAAGTCGAAGCCTTGGCATTGGAACATAAACCTAAAATGATTATGAGCGGTTTTAGTGCCTATTCGCGAATCGTCGATTGGCAACGTTTGCGCGAGATTGCGGATAAAGTTGGGGCTTACTTAGTGGCAGATATCGCCCATGTTGCGGGTCCCATTGCGGCTGGCTTATATCCGAGTTCGGTGCAAATTGCCGATGTCACCACCACAACAACACATAAAACCTTGCGTGGACCTCGCGGTGGCTTAATTCTTGCCAAAGCCAACTCTAAGATTGAGAAAAAACTCAATTCCTTAGTTTTTCCTGGGATACAGGGTGGTCCACTCATGCACGTTATTGCCGCCAAAGCTATTGCCCTCAAAGAAGCCCTACAACCGGAATTTAAAACTTATCAAGCCCAAGTCTTAGAAAATGCTAAGGCGATGGTGACTGTCATGTTGGCAGAAGGATATAAAATTGTTTCTGGAGGTACTGACAATCATTTGTTTTTGGTTGATTTGACTGATAAAGGGATCACCGGTAAAGCTGCCGATGCTGCTTTAGGACAAGCCAACATCACTGTTAACAAAAACACCGTCCCCAATGAAACGCGCTCTCCGTTTGTCACCAGTGGACTCCGTATTGGTACACCCGCCATCACAACACGCGGCTTAGGCACAAGCGAAGCTGAGGAAGTCGCCAATTGGATTTGTGACATTCTTGATGATATAAAAGATATTGACATGCAGAAACGGGTAAAAGAAAAAGTGCTCGCTTTGTGTGCTCGTTTTCCGGTTTATGCTTGATAAAATCTTCAATACACCCCTCTCAAGGGGTGTGTTGGAATTGAGGACGTTATTTCTATGACAAACGCAATTCCCCCCAATGACCAATATTACATGGCACACGCTTTACGTCTGGCTAGAAGGGGTTTATGGACGACTGATCCAAATCCTCGCGTAGGTTGTGTCATTGTGCGTGATGGTGAAATTGTTGGTGAGGGTTGGCACCAAGTTGCTGGTGAACCTCATGCAGAAATTTATGCCTTGCAAATGGCTAAAGAAAAGGCGGCGGGTGCTACTTGTTATGTCACTTTAGAACCTTGTTGTCACCAGGGGCGCACGCCACCGTGCACTGACGCTTTAATTAAAGCAGGCATTACCCGCCTTGTTGTGGCAATGACTGATCCAAATCCTTTAGTCTCTCGCAAGGGCATAGAAATATTGTCAAAAGCTGGCATTATGATAGATACGGGCACTTTGAGCCATGAAGCTGAAGAATTGAACCCGGGATTTCTCAAGCGCATGCGCCATAATCTTCCTTATATACGTTGCAAGCTGGGTATGAGTTTAGACGGACGCACTGCGATGGCGTCTGGAGAAAGTCAATGGATTACCTCCCGAGATGCCCGCCGTGATGCGCAATGTTTACGGGCACGCAGTTCTGCGATAATGACGGGCGCAGGCACGGTATTGCTTGATGATCCACGATTGACTGTGCGCGATGAAGAACTCCCTTGCCGCTTGCAACCTGATAAGTCCATTGAGATTAAACAACCTTTGCGAGTGATTATTGACACCCATTTAAGTACGCCACCAGAGGCGCGTATGTTGACGCTCCCTGGAAAAACCATCATTTTTACAGCTTCAAAGAGTAGCTCAGCGACTACCATGCTTGAAAAAGCGGGCGCTCGTGTTATTTATTTGCCTAATCGAGAAAGAGATGTTGATTTGTCAGTGGCCTGTCAATTGCTTGCTGAAGAATACGAAGTCAATGAAATTTTAATGGAAACTGGGGCGACTTTAGGTGGTGCCATGCTACGCGCAGGTTTAATTGATGATTTTAATGGGTAGTAAGGCACGCGGATTATTTGATTTACCAAACATTGAACAAATGAGTCAACATATTTCGTTAGATATTGTTGAAATGCGTGCTGTGGGACGCGATTGGCGCATCACTGCTCATCCGGTTTATGGACAATAATTTCAATCACAGTTCAAAATTATTATGTTTACAGGCATTATTCAAGCTGTTGGGCGAATAGCGCAAAGAGAAAGCACTGGCAGTGATGCACGTTTATATGTGCAAACAGGTACATTAGACACTAAAACAGTACAATTAGGGGATAGTATTGCAGTTGATGGTGTCTGTTTAACGGCAGTGAGGCTCCCTGGCGATGGTTTTTGGGCAGATGTGTCTGGCGAAACGCTGGCTCACACCACGTTAGGGGAGTTACAGATAGGCAGCAAAGTGAATTTGGAAAAAGCCCTCACTCCCCAAACCCACTTAGGTGGACATATTGTCAGCGGACATGTGGATGGGGTGGGCACCATCACCCAACTTTATGATGATGGGCGCTCAATACGCCTACACATTCGTGCGCCTGATAACCTTGCCAAATATATTGCCCAAAAAGGCTCAATTTGTGTGGATGGCATCAGTTTAACCGTCAATTCGGTGCAAGGCGCGGAATTGACTTTAAATATTGTGCCACACACTTTAGCCATGACGACTTTAGATCAGGTGAAAGTGGGGCAGCGGCTAAGGTGGGTGGTGGAATTAGTGAGGCGTTTTTGAAAGAGCATGGGTTTAAATAAGAATAGCGCCTAGCAAAGGCGTGGGAATGGCGCATCCACACGGCATTCCCACGCCTTCGCTAAGAACGAGAGGTTATTAGCGAGATTTTGAGCAGGTTCTAAATTCACCGTGCCAATGATTGCAACAACCCAACCAATAAAATATTAATCGCCATCAAACCAATGACTACAATCATCGGCGAAAAATCCATCCCTTGCATGGGAGGAAATCTGTACCGCACCGGGCGCAACACCACTTCAGTTAAGGGATTTAAAATGCCACTTAATGGATTATAATGATCCCTTCCTACCCAGCTCAAAATGGCTTGAATGATGACTGCGAAGATAAAAATATAAATGGCTAAGGACAACAGATGAGCAATTGATAATATAAATATGCCAGGCAGTCCAACCAAAGATTGCATCGGCATCACAAAAGAATATAACCATCGAGTTAAGCTGATTTCCAGCATCATCAGCCCCAACATCAAAACAATAGCCGCAATGTCGATGGAGCGCCAGCCAGGTATAAAGTTATAGAGAAAGCGCAAAGGGGGATTTGTTAAGCGCCAAATCACTTGCACAACGGGATCGCCACGCACACTGACTCGCAACCATTGCAGCAAAAAACGCAGCATTACCAGCAAAATATAAGCACCAAATACAGTTTCAAGTAAAAATACCAAAGCAGCAATAATTGGACCCACGTTTATTGTTCTCCAAATTGTTTAGCTAAACCAATAGCGCGTTGTTGGGCATTTTGTAACGCTTGATCAAACAAGTTTTGGAGCCCCCCGACTTGCAAGGTATTGATCGCTTGTTCAGTCGTCCCCCCTTTGGAGGTGACACGCGCTCGTAAAGTGGCAGCATCCACGTGACTTTCAAGGGCCATTTTGGCTGCACCAAAGGCCGTTTGTAGTGTCAACAAGCGGGCGCTTTCTTGTGGTAAACCTAAGCTAAGACCCGCTTGTACTAACACTTCCATCATTAAAAAGAAATAAGCAGGTCCACTGCCTGATAGTGCGGTGACGGCGTCCATTTGTGCTTCATCCTCTAGCCACAGAGTTAATCCCACCGCCCGTATAATATTTTCCGCCAATTCGCGTTGTAAATCAGTGACATGTTGACCAGCAAACAGGGCAGATGCACCGCTTTGTACCAATGCAGGTGTGTTGGGCATGACGCGCACAATGGGCAAAGGCGGTTCTGCGCCAAGCCAACGCGCTAAATCTCCCATGCGAATACCGGCAGCAATGCTAATAAATAAGGGAGGTTGTGCGGGCATGGCTGTGGCGATGGATTTAGCCACTTCTCGTAAGGCTTGCGGTTTGACTGCCAACACGACAACGTTAGCACCATCTATCGCTGTTATATTATCAGTGTGGCATTGCACGGGAAATTGGGCGGCAAGTGGCTCAGGATCGGAATCAGCAACCCGCAAATTTTCGCTGTTAACGCCCGTTTGAATGAGTCCACCAATGAGGCTGCTCGCCATATTGCCGCCACCAATAAATGTTATTCTACTGTTTATCATAATTAATTATTTAATCCATTTATTGAGCAATGTTTCTCCAACGGATCATTGAATTGCTATTTTTTTTAGAAATTCGGAAAGTCCAGCGTGCAAATAAACACGCCGAACTTTCCGTTCAAGCGCTATTTAATCTTCATCCCAGCAAATTTGCAACAGCATCCCGTTCTTGTTCGAGTTCATGTCGGGTACCTAACATCCGGGTACGGCTAAAATCGTCAATTTTTAAGCCTTGTACAATCTGATAATCTCCATTTTTGATAGTCATCGGAAAGGAATACACTAAACCCTCTGGTATTCCATAACTACCATCACTGCACACACCCATACAAGTCCATTCATCAGTACCCATCACCCAATCACGGAGATGTGAAATTATCGCAAAGGCGGCTGATGCGGCACTGGATTTTCCACGTGCATTGATAATTGCTGCGCCACGTTGTTGGACAGCAGGAATAAAATCATTGACAATCCACTCTTGATCAACCAAAGATTTCGCAGCTTGCCCATTGACGGTGGCATGGCTGATGTCAGGATATTGGGTAGAAGAATGGTTGCCCCACATCACCAGATTTTTGATATCTGTCACACTAGCCCCCGTTTTAATCGCCAATTGTGCTATAGCACGATGATGATCAAGGCGCATCATTGAGCTAAATTGTTTTGGATCTAAATTGGGGGCAGAGCGCATGGTAATATAGGCGTTAGTGTTGGCGGGATTACCCACAACCAACACTTTAACATCGCGATTAGCATGATCATTCAATGCCTTGCCTTGTATCTTAAAAATCTCAGCGTTGGTTTTGAGTAAATCACCTCTCTCCATTCCAGGACCGCGTGGTGTTGCGCCAACGAGTAAAGCATAATCAACATTGCTAAACCCTTGATTGATATCACCTGTTACCACAATCTCTTGTAACAGCGGATAGGCACAATCCTCAAGCTCCATGGCGACACCTTTTAAGGCTTCTAATGCCACAGGCACTTCCAGCAAGTGTAGAATCACAGGCTGATCTGAGCCTAACATTTCCCCTGAGGCGATACGAAATAGCAAAGAATAGGCAATTTGACCGGCACCGCCGGTGATAGCAACACGTACTGGTGATTTCATAAAATTAAATTCCTTATCACAAGTTAAAATCTCCATTATGACACATCGCACTTTTTATCGTTATTAAACATTATGGATTCATTGATAACTGATAACTTAATGTTATAAACTTGCCTATCATTTAAATAAAGGAAAAAATCATGGCTGATCATAATGTTATCGTCATTGGGGCAGGGCCAGCTGGCTATGTTGCGGCAATTCGTTGCGCTCAACTTGGTATGAAAACGGCTTGTGTCGATAAATGGCTCAATCCTGACGGGAAAGCTTCTTTAGGTGGAACTTGTCTCAATGTGGGCTGTATTCCCTCTAAAGCCTTGCTAGATTCTTCGCACCATTACTATTTTATGCAAAAACATGCTGCAGAGCATGGTATCAAGTGCGAAGGTTTAAGCATTGATATTGCCACCATGCAGGCGCGAAAAGATAAAGTGGTCAAAATGCTTACTCAAGGTATTGGTGCTCTATTTAAAAAAAACAAAGTCACCCATTTGGTAGGCGCGGCACGTTTAATTGGCAATCGCCGCGTGGAAATTACCGCTCATGATGGCAGCAAACAAACCTTGACAGCTGATAATATTATTATCGCCACCGGCTCAATGCCAGCTAAAATCCCTGTCGCCCCCACTGATGATCAATTGATTGTTGACTCGACAGGCGCGTTAGCCTTTGATAGCGTACCAAAACGTCTTGGCGTCATAGGGGCAGGCGCAATTGGCTTAGAATTGGGCAGCGTGTGGAGTCGATTAGGTAGCCAAGTTACTATTCTTGAAGCTTTGCCTGACTTTCTAGCCATGGCAGATCGAAAAATTGCGAAAGCTGCCCAGCAGGCACTGAAAAAACAAGGACTTAAGATTCACTTGGGTGCAAGTGTCACCGGGACTGCCATTGAGAATAACGAAGTCACCGTCAACTATAAGGACAAGAAAGGAGAGCAACAATTGGTTGTCGATAAACTCATTGTTGCAGTAGGGCGCAAACCGAATACGGCAGATTTAGACATCCATCTCAATGAACGCGGCTTTGTCCAGGTGGATAAATATTGTCAAACCACAGTCCCAGGGGTTTATGCAATTGGCGATGTCATTGGGGGGGCCATGTTAGCACACAAAGGCTCAGAAGAAGGCATAATGGTTGCAGAACGCATTGCTGGGCAAAAGAGTGAAATGTCTTATGAGACAATACCTTTTGTTGTCTATATTTCGCCTGAAATTGCCTGGGTTGGCAAAACGGAAGAACAATTAAAAAATGCTGGAGTTGAATATAAAGTGGGACAATTTCCTTTTGCAGCCTGTGGTAGAGCACGAGCACATGGCGACACAAGTGGCATGGTTCGTATTATTGCAGAGGCTCAAACGGATAGGCTATTGGGTGTACATATTTTTGGGATTTCAGCCTCAGAACTCATTGCCGAAGCGGTGGTGGCAATGGAGTTTGAATCCAGTGCTGAAGACTTGGCGAGAACTATCCATGCACACCCAACTTTATCTGAAGCCACACATGAAGCCGCATTGGCGGTTGATGGACGTGTGATTCATGCTTGATTCTTTTCTGGATTAAACACTATGCTCATTTCTAAATTTTTCTCACGATTTGGTGCAAAACACCAACGCGCGAGAAATGGTAAAAAATCCCTCAATTTGCTTCGCTTTGCTGCCAAAAAAACTCAATATTTTTACGCACAATATTTAGGGAATATGTACGATATACAACAGAACTATGAAAAAGCCGCGCAATGGTATCATTCAGCAGCAACCCAAGGAGATTGTGAATCACAATACCAACTAGGCAACTACTATGGAAAGGGTAGAGGTGTAGAACAAAACAGCAAAAAAGCAGCTAAGTACTACCAAAAAGCCGCGACAAAAGGACATCGTGAAGCACAATATCAATTAGGATGGCTCTATGAAAATAACATCGGAGTGCCACAAAATGGCAAAAAAGCCGTTAAGTGGTACTTATTAGCAGCAAGACAAGGGGATAGGAGGGCACCCTTCAAATTAGGCAATATGTATAGAGATGGCAAATGTGTCCCTCAAGATTATCTCAAAGCTTCGATATGGTTTACCATTGCCGACACAATGGGACATCCTACCTTAGATAAGCGTGACAAAATTACCCAAGAAGAGCTCACCGCAATGATTGAAGAGAATAGAAGTGAGGTACTAGACGAAGATAAAGAATCTGCAAATTGGTACTATCTTCTAGCTGCTCAATATGGGAGTGCAAAAGCCTCATTTAAACTGGGCAAAATGTATAGAGATGGCAGAATTATGCCTAAAGATTACGTCAAAGCTTATGTCTGGTTTAGTATTGCTGACATCATGGGACATTCCACTGCATTAGAGAGGCGAGATCTCATTTCTGACGAACTCACTGCAAATCAAATTGCCAGTGCCAAGGAACAGGTTAATGAATTATATGTGAAGTTTTTTTCGTAAGGTAATGGCTACAAATACCATTTCTTAAAGAAATGGTATTTGTGCATTATTATTGGTGATAAAAAGCATAACAGCCTTATTGTTGATCTTCATAACAGGCTTCTAATTCTTCTTTAATCTGAGCCCCAGTTGTTTTTTCAGTACCATAACCAGTTATCATATCTTCACAAAACAAAAAGCCAGGCACGCTCGAAGGGGTGTAACCAATCTCATTGCTCATTGCCTTGTATAACACCACGTTGTGTCTGGTACTCACTTCAAAGGAATGTATTTTCAGCCACGGATAAATTTTTTCCAATTTGGGCAACAATGGCTTCGCCCGATGGCAATGTGGACAGTATTTATACCAAAAGAAATACAGATGAATCTGCAAATTACCGTCAGCATCAGGGCAGTACCAATGAATTTCTAACTGACCATCAGCATCAATGCTGTAGCCATCATTACATTGTTTGTTGCTTACAACCGAAGTTTCTGCAGCAACACAAAACGGTAGGGTGATCAATAAGAAAAAAAAGAGTCCTCTATAGCGTTTAATCATAGTGAGTTTCCTCTATTTTAGAATTAACAGCTGATGTTAGGCAACCTTGTTTCCACGCATGCAAAGCGCTGCTTGGAACGAAACCGTTAAATTTTTTTTCGTTCCAAGCTGCGCTTTGCGAACGATTAAGGTTTATTTTTTGATCTTACGTAGCTTTTCAATCGCCCGCAATTGCAGCATCGCTTCCGCCAATTCCGCCTGTGCCTTGGCATATTCAAAGTCTGCTTGTTTATCTGACAAGGTTTTTTCAGCGCGTTGTTTAGCTTCTACAGCAGCCGCTTCATCAAGATCATGTGCTCGCAGCGCGGTATCTGATAATACTGTGACTTTATGTGGTTGTACTTCTAGCATGCCGCCCGAAATATAAAAAGATTCTTCCTTTTTTTCGCTGAGTTTAAGTCTGACTGCCCCTTCATGAAGCCCGGTGATATAGGGCGCATGAAGGGGCAAAATGCCTACTTCACCTTGTGCAGCTGGCGCAATAACCATTTCAGCTAAACCAGAAAAAATTTCGGCTTCCGCACTGACGATATCGACATGAACAGTCATTGCCATGTTTGTAACTCCTTTCTTTGAAAAAACCTGACAGTTTTTTGATACCTGTCAGGTTTAAATGTGTGTCAGTGATTAAAGCTGTTTAGCTTGTTCAACGGCTTCTTCAATAGAACCCACCATATAAAAGGCTTGTTCTGGCAAATTGTCATATTCCCCATTTACAATGCCTTTGAAACCGCTAATGGTCTCTTTGAGGGGAACATATTTGCCATTCGTGCCCGTAAACACTTCTGCCACAAAGAAAGGTTGTGACAAGAATTTTTGAATCTTGCGGGCGCGGGCGACGATGAGCTTATCTTCTTCAGATAATTCATCCATACCCAAAATGGCGATAATATC
>CAYFOB010000060.1:0-1420 GCA_964344525.1 uncultured Thiomargarita sp. | reverse complement strand
TGTACAGCGCGTGCCACTTCATAATGCTCTTGCCCCACCACTAAAGGATCAAGCTGGCGACTGGTAGAATCAAGTGGATCCACCGCTGGATAAATCCCCAATTCTGCCACTTGACGAGACAACACGACGGTAGCATCCAAGTGAGCAAAAGTGGTAGCAGGAGAGGGATCCGTTAAATCGTCCGCTGGCACATACACCGCTTGAATCGACGTAATAGAGCCCGTTTTGGTAGACGTAATCCGTTCTTGCAATGCGCCCATTTCTTCAGCCAGTGTTGGCTGATAACCCACCGCTGAAGGCATACGTCCTAACAATGCTGACACTTCTGTCCCTGCCAAGGTATAACGGTAAATGTTATCAATAAATAACAACACATCACGCCCTTCATCACGAAAATATTCAGCCATCGTCAAACCAGATAAAGCAACGCGTAAACGGTTGCCAGGCGGTTCATTCATCTGACCATACACCAGCGATACCTTATCAATCACTTTACTGTCTGTCATTTCATGATAAAAGTCGTTTCCTTCACGGGTGCGCTCACCCACCCCTGCAAATACTGAATAACCGCTATGCTCAATGGCGATATTACGAATAAGCTCCATCATATTGACGGTTTTGCCCACCCCAGCACCACCAAACAGACCCACTTTACCCCCTTTAGCAAAGGGACAAATCAAGTCAATCACCTTAATGCCGGTTTCCAATAATTCGTTACTGGCAGAAAGCTCTTCATAGGTCGGCGCTTTGCGATGAATCGACCATTTTGTCTCATCATCCTTATTTTCAAAAATAGGACCTTTTTCATCAACAGGATTTCCCAACACATCCATGATGCGCCCCAAGGTTTTTTGACCAACAGGCATGCCAATAGGTGCGCCAGTATTTGTAACAACTAAATCACGCCCCATACCATCAGTGGTACCCATAGCAATGGTACGCACAATACCATCACCCAATTGCTGTTGCACTTCTAAAGTCAAGCCTTTCTCATCCACCACCAAAGCGTCATAAACTTTAGGCATGGCATCACGCGAAAACTCAACGTCAACCACTGCACCAATAATTTGCACTATTTTGCCAGAACTCATGTTATATGATTCCTCATTAATTAAATTAAATGAAAAGATTTTAATGTATTAGGTTGATCAAACAGTAACTACAAGGATTTTGTGGGGATGTGTAACATCAGTTAATTATCCTTTCTTGGTAGCCAATAAGGCTTTTAAACGAGCAATTTCAGCTTCGGCTTGTTGCCTCGCCATTTTTTCGGTATTAGCGGTTTGTATGGCTTTTTGTGCTTTTTGCTCAGCTTTTTGTTTAGCTTGCTCAGCCTTTTGCCTAGCTTGCTCAGCTTTTTGCCTAGCCATTTTTTCAGTCTTAGCGATTTTTTTAGCCCGACTATAACCTGGCAACACAA
>CAYFOB010000059.1:12648-12986 GCA_964344525.1 uncultured Thiomargarita sp. | reverse complement strand
GCAACGCTTTGCGACTATGGTTTGTGAACAAGAGTGCGTAACATCAGTTATTTAACTAATTGATTAAGTTCAAAAATCGGCATCAATATTGCCAAAACAATTGTCAACACAATCCCCCCCATTAACAAAATCAGTAAGGGCTCAAACAAGCCCAGTAATACACCAATTAATGTTTCAAGTTCTCGTTCTTGCATAATGGCGGCGCGTTCTAGCATCTTTTCGAGATTGCCACCGGCTTCACCGCTGGCTATTAAATACACCGTCATAGGGGGAAATAAGCCGCTTTGTTCTAATGCGAGATGTAGGCTGCTGCCTTCACGAACTTTGTTGGTGGTTTC
>CAYFOB010000059.1:9306-12479 GCA_964344525.1 uncultured Thiomargarita sp. | reverse complement strand
AAGCGCGAAACTAAAGGCGTATGCAGTAATATGCGATGAAAGATGGTTAATGGTTTTTCAAAGCGTAGTAAATAGCGTAATCCCAGTGCTACTGCTATCAGCAATAGTAGCAGCCAACCGCCCCAATTTTGTAGAAAATCGCTAATAGCAATCAGGGTGCGTGTTAACCAAGGGAGTTCTTGATTGATATGATCAAATACTTGTACGACTTGTGGGACGACATAAGCCAGTAATCCGACCACAACCAATAGTGCGACGGCGGTGAGTAAGGCGGGATAGAATAAGGCTAATAAGGTTTTTTGTTGTAGGTGTTGACGATTTTCAGTGTATTCAGCAAGGCGTTCTAGAACTAAGTCTAAATGTCCTGATTGTTCACCTGCCGCAACGGTGGCACGATAGACTGATGGAAAAACGCTCGGAAAATCGCTTAAACCGTCTGCTAAACTATGCCCTTCTAACACCCGTGAGCGCACTGCTAGTAGCATGCTTTTTAAACGGGGTTTTTCGGCTTGATCAGAAATGGCACGTAATGCTTCTTCCAAAGCTAAACCGGAGCGTACCAAGGTGGCAAGTTGACGAGTCAACAGGGCTAAATCGGTTGCACTGATGGAAACTCGGCGAGGTTTTCGCTGGGCAGTAGAGCGAATAACTTCATCTATGGATAGCGGTGTAAAACCTTGTTCACGAAGCTGTTGACGGATTTGTCGAGGAGTATCTCCTTCTAATACTCCTTTACGGGTACGTCCCGTTTTATCTAATGCGGCATATTCAAAAGCGCCCATAATCAGTTATCACTTTTGTCTGTTAGGTGGAGTGCACGCCAATATTTTCCGCGCCATTATTTTATCAAGCCACCGGGCTGGCAACCATCGTGGCAATAGCCATCCTGTTAACCAATTTCTTGGTAGTGCATAGCGTGATTTTGGATGTTTGCTGGTTAAAGCGGTATAAATCGTTTGGCTGACTGTTGAAACGGTTAGTCCTTGACGTCCGTGTTCTACAAGATTTTCGCGTAATTGATTTAAAATCGTATTATAATCCGTTTTTTGGTACGGCGTGTAATCTGCCTGAGCGGCTTTTTCCCAAATAGGTGTTTGGATTGATCCGGGCTCAATGACAATAACATCAATACCATAGAGCATTAATTCACGACGAAGTGTATCAGACAAACCTTCCAGCGCGTGTTTTGATGCCACGTAGGGTCCTAGAAATGGATAACCAATACGTCCACTGACTGAGCTGATGTTGATGATACGCCCTGGTGGATGGGGACAATTTTTTCGCGCACCTAATAAGGGTAGAAAAGCTTGAGTCACTTGTAATACGCCAAATACATTGACTTCAAATTGATGGCGCATTTGTTCTAATGGGACATGCATCATAGGACCATTAACAGCAATTCCCGCATTATTCACTAGCCCTGTGAGTCCAGCGTCTCCAATTTTGGCTTTCACTTCTTGAACTGCGTTTAGCACTGCGTTGTTATCGGTGACGTCAAAATACAGTGGGGTAAATGATGTGCCTAAGTCATTGCCTTTCTTACGCAAACTACCAAATACATGGAAACCCTCATGAATTAATTTTCGAGCAGCATCGTATCCGATGCCGGTTGATGTTCCTGTGATAAGAACGTATCTTTTGCGCATAGTTTTAGATAACTCCTCGCAAAGAATTAGGCAACGCCTCAGTAATTGTCACATCCACAAATTGTCCTATTAAAGACAGTTCGCCCTTGAAATTGACAATTCGATTATTTTCTGTGCGTCCTGCCAATTCTTGAGAATTTTTGCGCGATGGACGTTCAACTAAAATCCGTTGTAGTGTGCCTACCATAGATTCGCTGATTGCAAAAGCCATTTCGTTGATTCGCGCTTGTAATTGGGCGAGTCGTTGTTTTTTGACTGCCATGGGCACATCATCGGGCATGTCCGCAGCCGGTGTGCCAGGGCGGGGACTGTAAACAAAACTAAAAGAATGATCAAATCCAACATCTTCAATTAATTGCATTGTGGCTTGAAAATCGGCTTCCGTTTCGCCAGGAAAACCAATAATAAAGTCGGAAGATAAGCTTAAATTGGGACGAATTTTCCGTAAGCGGCGGACTTTGTCTTTGTATTCCAGGGCGGTATATCCCCGTTTCATTAAACTTAAAATTTGATCTGAGCCGCTTTGTACTGGCAAATGTAAATGGCTCACTAATTTGGGCAATTTTGCGTACACTTCAATGAGGCTATTGGATAATTCTAACGGGTGGGAGGTGGTATAACGAATACGTTCGATGCCGGAAATGGCAGCCACGTAAATCATTAATAATGCTAAATCCACAATGTCACCCTTTGTATTGCGCCCTCGATAGGCGTTAACATTTTGTCCTAGTAAATTGACTTCGCGCACGCCTTGTTCAGCCAACATTGCAATTTCAGCAATAACATCTTCAAATGGGCGGCTGATTTCATCGCCGCGTGTATAGGGCACAACGCAAAAAGTGCAATAGCGGCTACACCCTTCCATGATAGAGACAAAAGCGCTAGGTCCTTCAGCCCTTGGCGCAGGCAAACAGTCAAATTTCTCAATTTCTGGAAAGGAGATGTCAATCACTGGCTTGTGGGCTTGTTGCGCTTGCGTGAGCATCGCTGGCAAGCGGTGCAACGTTTGTGGTCCAAAAACTAAATCGACATAGGGTGCACGTTGACGAATGGCATCACCTTCTTGGCTGGCGACACATCCGCCTACACCAATCACAATATCTGGTCGTTTTTCTTTGAGTTCTCGCCAAATGCCTAATTGTGAAAAGACTTTTTCTTGGGGTTTTTCACGGACAGAGCACGTATTGAGCAATAATACATCAGCCTGTGTGGGATCATCGGTGAGTTTTAGCCCGTGAGAGGCTTGTAGGGCATCTGCCATGCGTGATGAATCATATTCATTCATTTGGCAGCCGAAGGTTTTGATGTAAAGCTTGTGTTCCATTTTTAGTTACCTATTTATGTTACGCACTCTTGTTCACAAGCAGCGTGGGAAGAATTTTATGGTTTGCAAGGAATCCAAAATGGATTCTTTGCAGACTGATTTTCACATTTGTGGCTGGGTACTCACCACTATTCCAAAGAGCTTTTAAAACCGAATTCACGATAGAATTGGTAAGATTCTTGAGCTTCTTTATCCATCCACCA
>CAYFOB010000059.1:0-9296 GCA_964344525.1 uncultured Thiomargarita sp. | reverse complement strand
CAAAGCGGCATCAGCAATAGATCGTACTTCTTCATCTTTATCTGCAAGGGCTGTCACAATAATAGGAACCGCTTTAGCAGCAACAGGTCCTATTTTTCCAAATGTTTCTAGTGCCGCACAACGAACCTTTTTATCTTCATCGTCCAGTACAGTAGAGAGTGCAGGAATAGCTTTGACGGCTGATGGTCCTATTTTTCCTAAAATTTTTGTGGCAGCGAATCGAATATCCTTATCTTTATCATTCAGGGCTGTCACAAAAAGAGGCACAAATTTGGCACCCGCGTGCCAAGTGTTATTGGCAGCAGAATTGATAATTTTATTTGCCAGCGCCCTCACGACTTCGGGTGTTGCGCTTTTAGCTTCTTCTGTTTCCTGCCATTTGGGGTTAATTTTATCCAAAGCTGCAATTGTCGCAAGGAGTACCTCCACATCACTATCAACCAAGACGAGCACAAGTTCATAAATGGCTGTTGTTGCGGATTGTCCCATATTCCCCAATATCGTAATTGCGAAACTGCGAACATGACTATCCTGATGACCTAGTGCGGTTAGAAGTGCTGGCACAATTTGGGGGGCGACTGTCGGTTTAAGATTTCCCAAAACAAGGGTTGCGAAACGGCGGACATGGCTATTGCTATTGCCCAATGTGGTAACAAGTGCCGGAATGGCAGCAACGATGGTTGATTCCATATCCATTAAACCATCAACAGCGGCATGGCGGACTTTTTTATTGCTATAAGCCACTACTTTGATAAAATCCGGAATAATGTCCACAACAGCGTATCCCATGAGTTCCAAAGCTTCAACGATAGCACGGCGGATTTCGGCTTTACTCCCTGTCAATGCCGTTACTAAGTCATGGATTCCGCGTTTTCCATTCTTGCTGAGTGCCCATTGAGGGCTAATTTTCTTTAAAGCGTTCGCTGCAGTACTGCGAACTATTCTCTTGCGATCAATCAGTGCTTTCACTAAAAAAGGAATGGCTTTGGCAGCAGGAGGTCCTATGAGCCCTAAAGCCTCAGCTGCCGCTTGGCGACGGATATCACTTTCATGCTCTGTCAATATTTTCGCAAATTCTGGGATGACACAATCTCCAATGTCACTTTGTAGCCATTGAGGATCAATTGTCTTTAAAGCACGCGCAGCGATATGACGGATATAACTGTCTCTATGACCCAATGCGGTGATTAAATGAGGTATCACGGCTGGTGAGCCTATCTTTGCTAAAGCCTTAATCGCAATTCGGCGTTCTTTATCTAAACTCTCATCAGAGGAAGCGCATATTTTTGCCAACTCATCAATTGTTTTGCCACGTCCCTTTAACAAACGTAAAGAAAAAGTGTTCACCAAATCAAGCACATAAATACTCACAACTAACCGAAAAACAACCGCCAGTGTCGCCAACCATAATTCCATCTCTATATCGTGAAATTGCCAATCAAAAATTTCAATCGCATCCCCAAAATCAAGTGTTCGCAAAAAATTATCCAGTGTCCACAACAGAGCATTTTGAAGTCCCCAATCAAAACGGATCGCTATGTAAACAACCAAGCCAATCACCGTCAATTCTCCTAAGTGGCGGAGAATCTTGAGAAAAAAGGTTGTTTTTTGTCCCCAAAAACTTTCCTTATTGGCGATGGCAGCAGCGCGGCGTTGGATAAGCATAACAATCGCCCCAATCAGAAAAATATCTACCACGATGTGCATACTAACAAGTGTCGCGCCAGCTAAAGGACTTTGAGCATTAACATTTTGTAAATTAATATCATACGCGCTAAGAACATCTAATAGATCAACCGCCCGTAAAACATGCACCATCACTAATTCAACCCAATCATACCAACGAGGATCCTGCGTATATGAATAATGATCGGTGCCAAGTACATCGAAAATCAAAATATGTAAGCGACAAAAAAGCGCTAATTGAATGATGTTAAGGAGAACCATGCCAATCGTAATTCTCCCTTGGCGGAAAAAATATATGAGTGACAGAACAAAATTGAGGACAATGAGCCCGGCTGTTGTTTTGAGTAATGTTTCAGTTTCTGGTACATAAAAACTGAGCACCAAATAGGTGATTGATAGTAGCGCAACGATTTCGAGGAGATTTTTTTTGAGTAACATTGGTATCATTTATTTAGAATAGACATAATTTTAACGTGTTTTTGGTTAATGCGTGCAATGAGGAAATTTTCAACATGCAACAATTGAGCAGTGCTGCCACAAGTATTAATCAAGTTAATCCTGCCATTAGAACAGTTTTGCCACAACTGACAGGTTTAACTATCCTCGATGTCGGTGGTGGAAAATATGACGCAAATAAAATATACGCGGCAGGATTAGGCATTAATTTGTATGTTTATGACAAATTTAATCGAACAGAGGAAGAAAATACAGAAGCCTTAGCTTGTAATCCAGATGCGATTGTTTGCAATAATGTATTAAATGTGATTGATGATGGACAATCGATGCGAAATTTGATCGGCTTATGTGCTTCCTATCAAGTGCCTTGTTATTTTACGGTTTATGAGGGCAATAAATCAGGCATAGGAGGAATATCAAAAAAGGGTTGCTGGCAGCGCAATTGGAAAACGGTTGATTATGTTCCAATTTTAAAAAAATATTTTCATAGCGTTGTTTGCAAAGGTAAAATTATTGTTTGCCAATAGTGCAAGAGGGCGGAAATTTCCAGACCACTTTTTTGACTACAAGGATTGCATATAGGATAACCCGACATTTTATAATGGTTTTGACTTATCCTTGATTATATGCAATCCTTGTCGTTAAAATGGTACGAAGATTTACGCCCTACTAAGTACCCGTTCACAAGTTTTACAACATTTTGGACTCCAAAATACTTGAAAATTCCTATCGCCAAAAAATTTCTTGTTCAAGAAAAGCTTGCCACACCTTTTCCAAACGGGCTAAGTGTGTCACTTGTTGATGAGCATACCAACCATTTAAAAAATGTCTGGCTGGTGCGGTTTCAGATAAAGCCGCTTGATTGACTAAGTCATTGGCAACGTTGCCATCGTTGATAATACCTAATTCATCTTGCAAATATGAAAGGCTTTTGGTATAAGGGCGGGCTAGTTTTTGCGGGTAAAGTTCTGCAAAAAAACGGCTGCCATAAGCCATTTTTTTTATGAAAATACGCAAATCATGAAGTTGATTAAGGTTGAGTTGGGCAAAATTTTCACCTTCATGACACACTCGTTGGTGGTGCTTTTCCAGAATCTGGCTCGCAAAATCTTTGACCGGATTGTCCAATTTTTGCAAATTTGCGGCACCTAACTTTTTCCGCCAAGAGCGTTGAGTCAACCAGTGGCTTAACTTAAGCAACATGCGACTATAACGAGGAGAACGCAAAGTCTCGCGCACGTTCACATAAGCAGACCCTTGAAAATATGCGACTTTTGTTTGCAAGTCCTTCAAAAGGGCATTTTTATCGCATGATTGTATTTTTTGTAAACTCAACGCGAATACATCCCAGTCTCGTGCCACGCCTAAAATGTTGGTGATCCATTTCAGTTCATCAAGCAATTTGGCCTGTTTTTTGGGATTAATCAGTTTTTCATGTAAGCTGAGACATGAGCGTAAACGACGCAAAGCCACACGCATTTGATGAACCCCTTCGATATCATCGCCATATAAAACCATGTCCTCATTGATTTGCAGATGTCCAATGCAATGCCAGATAATATGAAGAAAGGCTTGCTCAGTTGTCATATTGGGACTCAATTTCACTGCCCCAGCTTTATGGTATGTTAGAGGTTTTGCGTTATCCAGCGCATAACCCCGTTCTGCTTTGCTTTTATTTTCAATCAAAAGCGGTATAACATCCAGCAAAGTCAGTGCAATTTCATAAAGCTTGTTGGGTGAGCCTGATTTGAGTTCGAGTTCAATTTCGCTCAACGGAATACTGGACGTTTGAGTTTTAATCTCACCTTGATCAAGTGCCACTTCGATTTCGCTACCGTCTTCAAGTTTCAAATACCAAGTGGTACGCACAAAATCCGTGGCAAATATGGGCTTTATTTTTTCCCGTTTTTCTGCACATAACGAAGGTAAAGCATCTGGGGGAAATAGCGCATAATCTGGCATATCACTGCTAATTTCCATTTCCCATTCTTGGCGTTTATGTAAACCACCTAAACCTGTGCCCGCTGTTTTGAGGGTTTGCAAGCGTTTGTCACCAATGTGCCGTACCCGTAAACCAACCCCGTGTTGTAACAAGTCATGCTTTGGGGTATCAAAATAAGTATTGTACAAATGTTGAGTGTCGGTGGGTAATTGTAACAACGGATGTTGCACAAATTTTTCAGTATTTTCGGGGGCAATATAGAGTTTTAGTTCAGTTTCAATAGACATGAGAATGCTAAAATATTTTGCTGTTATTTATGACAAGATGAGAAAAAAGTTATTTAACAATGATCTCTATTTGCACATCAGATATTGCCGCTGCAACAGTGCCATACAAGGGACAACGTCCTTTATAAGTCGCTACCAATTCCCTGGCTTCTTCATCGCTTATGCCAGTTAATTCAAACCACATCCTAATTGTTTGGAAAAGCGTCAACTCTCCTACTTTTTTGGTTCTATCGTATGTGCCCTCAGCTCGCACGTCTAAATGTTTGATAGGTAAATTCATTTCTCTTGCTACACGCCCTAACAGGTTAACGGCACAAGCTGTTAATCCGGTCAAAAAATATTCACCGGCAGTAACTTCATCGTAACCAACATCATCTGCAATAAAGCGGTGATGACGACTGTTACAAATAGCACGCCCTGGTATACCACTCGAATAAGATCGTGCTTGGAAAGTTCTGAGAATTATTTCAGTCATTTTTATGGCTCCTTAAATAACTGATGATTGATAAATTGTAAAATGGGGGAAAAGCTACCAAAACATGTCCTATTATGTTAGGGTGTTGCCACATGATAAATTTATGCCCGCTTGGCGGCATAGTGGCGGGGCATAAATTATTGGCATCAGTTGTGTAATTAATTTTCACGCACATTCCCAAAAGGGGAAATGTGGATATTGGCACATATTTCTTATGGAACTAAATTTACCCATTCTTGATAAACTGGCTCACTGCAAAAATATACTTATTGTTGGTATGGGGGGGGGATTTGACGTTTTTTGTGGTTTACCCGTCTACTTTGAGTTGAAACAGCGAGGTTATACAGTTCATTTAGCAAACTTCAGTTTTTCTAACATTCTTGGTTTGGAAGACGGAACACATCTCACCGACTCATTGGTGGGTGTTTTTACTGATCAGAAAAAGTTAGCGCCACATTTTCCTGAGCTGTACTTAATCAAATGGTTTAAAGAAAAGCGCGGAGAAAATATCACCCTTTGGTGTTTCCAAAAAACTGGGGCGCGTCCACTTATGGAAAACTATCGCGTTTTGGTTAACCATTTATCTATTGATGGCATTTTGTTAGTTGACAATGGAACTGATAGTATTATGCGTGGTGACGAAGGTGTAACAAGTACATTGGTTGAAAACGCTATTTCGTTATTTGCTGTAAATGAGCTGAAAGGTATTTCCACGCGGCTTATGACTGCTGTCGGTGTTGGCGCTAAACGAGATATAATATATCCTTATATATTGGAAAACGTAGCTACTTATACTCGTGCGGGCGGTTGTTTGGGCACCTGTGCCTTAGTCCCCCAAATGGCCGTGTACCAATATTTTGAGGACGCAGTCTTATATGTGCAAAACCACCCAGCTCAAGATCCCAATGTTATCAATTCGCAGATTATATCAGCAGTACGTGGCGAATATGGTGACTATCGCTTACCTAAAAAGGCAAAAGGAACTCACCCCTGGTTTTCCCCACTGATGACCGTTTATTGGTTTTTTGAAGTAGCAACTGTGTCCAAATACAATCTCTTTTTGGCGCAGTTGCGAGAGACTAGTACATTTGTGGAAGCTTTACAAATTTTTTCAGATTTACAACCGTTTATTCCCAGAAGGAGGATACCAACCGATATTCCACGTTGAGATCATTTTTCAGATAAAATAGTCGCACACCACATTGTGGAGATTTTACCATGAAACAAATGCTTGTTTATTTTTTTGCGGCATTGTTTTTCAGCAGTTGTGCTGGTCACCCCCCCAAAACTCAAATGACGTTTATAGATGCAAAGCTATTTGATCAAAACCTTTCGGATTCCATGTCTGCTGAATCCCAAAAAATTACGGTGAACATGGTTGGAAATGTTTCGATTAACAACATGCCAGAACGTATGAGTAAATGGTTGGGGGCGGTGGCTGATAAGCGTGGGCGTGTAACTGTTATGGCGGCTGCTAAGGACGGTAGTGAAGCGTCTTATACAAAATCACTGACTTTGATAGTGGGAATCTTGCCAACGATTTATGATTGGTTAAAAAAAGAATTGTGGTATGGCGCCGCTATGAGTTACGATGCCAAGGTTATTTATGATCCTGATACAGGACAGGTTAATAAGGTGGAATTTACGAAAAAGAAAGAATTTAGGTAGCCCCCAAAGCTAAAAACCTTCAAGGTTTGGCAAACCTTGAAGGTTTAAGCCCCTATTTATCTTGTACGAGAATAAGCCAACCCCATCAATATGCCTCCCACTATCAGCATAGGCAAAGTCAATAATTGCCCCATTGTCACCCATCCAAAAGCGATAAAGCCCAATTGTGGATCAGGTGTGCGGGCAAATTCTACTAAAAATCGAAAGGTGCCATATCCAATTAAAAATAATCCTGAGACTGCCATTGTTGGGCGGGGGCGTTTAGAAAATAGCCACAAAATGAGAAATAAAACCAGTCCTTCAAAAGCCGCTTGGTACAATTGTGACGGGTGGCGAGGAATTTGATCAACGTGTTGAAATACCATGCCCCAAGGTAAATCGGTGGGACGTCCCCACAATTCACCATTGATAAAATTGCCAATTCGTCCTGCGCCCAATCCAAGGGGAATAAGTGGGGCAATAAAATCAGTGATTTCAAAAAAACGTTGCTTAGTTTTGCGTGTATATATCCACACCGCCACTAAAACACCTATAAAGCCACCGTGAAATGACATGCCGCCTTGCCAGACTTTTAAAATGAGTAAGGGGTTAGCAAAATAGGTAGGTAAGTCATAAAATAAAACATAACCCAAGCGTGCGCCCAATATTACGCCAAGCACACAATAAAACAGCAAATCACTCAGTTGTTCTGTGGTAATAAGGGTTTTTGGACCTTGTGCCCGCCGTGAACCTAACCACCAAGCTAGCAGAAAACCAATTAAATACATGACACCGTACCAATGTATTTTAAGAGGTCCAAGTTGAAAAAGAACTGGGTTGATTTCAGGATAAATTAACATAGCTGTACATTGACTGAGGGATAAGGTAATTTATTAACAATTTATTTATGATGGCGTAGTGAATCATTGAGATGGAAGACGCATATCTTTTAACAGTGTTTTCACTATTTGTACATGCCGTCTACTCACTTCCAATGGCTCTTTAATATCTCTCAGGTGGATATAAGAATATCCACCACTGTCTTTGCTTAAATGGCTGATTTGCGCCATCGCTATCAATGCGTTGCGGTGGATACGTAAAAATTGTCCTGCAAATTCTTTTTCTAAATCTTTCAATGGTTCTGCAATCAAGGCTTCGCCTCCTCTCCAATGCACAACCACATATTTTTGATCAGCCAAAAAATAGTAAATTTGGCTCACAGGAATAATGTATGTATCGCCACGCATAGGGTAACGGATATGCGTACGAGCGGTGGGCGTTGGCGTAGGTGATTGAGTTTGCAAAAATGTTTGAGCACGATTAAGGGCTTGCTCTAAGCGTTCTTTGCGAATTGGTTTTAGGAGATAGTCCACTGCATGATGCTCAAAAGCCTCCACAGCATGTTCGCTAAAAGCGGTGGTAAAAATGAGGGCAGGTGTTGGATGTAATAATGTGAATTGTTTGGCCGCTTGCATACCATCAGTGCCAGGCATGCGAATATCTAGCAACACCACATTTGGTTGATAAGCGTGCGCTGCATCTAAAGCCTCCTTACCATTAGCAGCCTCAGCAACAATCTCACCTATGCCTAATTCATCCACCAAGGCTCGTAAACGGTCTCGTGCCAAGGGTTCATCATCCACTATTAGTATTTTCATCATATTGATTTATAAGGAAAATTTAACTTGACCTGATAGGTGTCAGCGTATCTTTGTACATTTAATTTGGCTTGTGGACCATAAAAAACCTGCAAACGTTGGCGAATATTTTCTTGTGCTATGCGATTGCCTTGATGTGGAGAAAGTGTATTTGCTAAAGGATTTTCAACATTGACTTGAATATTTTGACCATCGAACAATCCAACAATTGTATGCCATGATAAACGGCATTTTCCAACAAAGGTTGTAGACTGAGCTGTGGCAATAGTGCATCATCGGGTATGTCCTCTATACCCCAAGCGACTTGCAAACGTTCGCCAAGGCGCAATGTTTCAATATCTAAATATTGTTTGCATAATGCCACTTCTTCTTGAAAAGTCACAGACACTTTAGTATCTGCCAAACTCGCACGAAATAAATCTGCAAATTCTTCCACCACCAGCTCCGCTTTTTGGGGTTGAAAACGGATTAAACTGGCAATGGTATTCATGCAGTTAAACAAAAAATGTGGACGAATGCGTGCTTGTAGCGCTTGAGCGCGGGTGTCGGCATTCGCCTCAGTTTCTTTTTTCCAGTGATATAGCACATAAAAATAGCGCTAATACCCATATTGCGCCATAAAAACAATTTGTGGTGGGCTGCAAAATCTAAGAACAAAGTGAATTCATTCAAACGCCAAGCGACTTCACTCACACCAAATGTCACCATCAAAATGAGCAAGTAGCTTATAAAGGCAACAATGATGTCATTACCTATTTGACGTAACCAGCGACGTACCAAACATAGCAACCCCATACTGGTTAAAGTCACCCATTGCGTAAATAAAGACACCATGGCAAAATCGGTGATGAAGTTTGTTTCTAGGTAAATCCAATTATAACCCGTTTTGCTGAGTGGTGCTAATACGAAAACAAAAGCGAGTAATTCTGTGACGATAATGCCCAAAAACACGGTGTAAACATCACAAAAATTCGGCAAAAATAGATTATCGTTTGTGGGTTTGTTGGAGGTGTTCATGGGAAGGGTAATTCATCATGATTATCATCATAAAAATCACAGTTCAAACAAATTACGTTAATTGCTCCAAACTTATCACTCGATGTTCAAGTTAGTAAATAAAAATATTATTAAGTACTAATATAGGA
>CAYFOB010000058.1:0-13135 GCA_964344525.1 uncultured Thiomargarita sp. | reverse complement strand
AAGTACCCGTTCACAAGTTTTACCGTATTTTGGAGTCGCCCAGCCGCGCTTTGGACATTTCTTTTCCAAAGCGCGGCTGGGCGACTCCAAAAGGCTTATTCGCTCACATTTTCACTCTGTTGTACTGGAAGCTAATATTGTTTGTAACCCAAAAGCAAGTCCTACGCCCACTGCACCCGCAAACACCGCTAACACAGTAGGATCAATGCCTATCGCGGAAAGGACAATCAATAGTCCAATGATTATTATCGCATATTGAGTTAGTATAGATAGGCTTGTTCTTAAAGCTATATCAGTCACTTTCAAGTAAACCCAGCGGTAGGTCACACCGCGTGTCCAACTGCCCAACCAAAAGATAAACCAAATAATTAAGATGGATAACACCACAGCGCCTATGGTAATTTGAATATCTCCCATGCTGAATAGGGTGAATTCAAACAGCTGGGTTATATTGAGGGCAATATCTGCTCCCCAGACTCTGAAGAGGGCGAATACCGCGAATACAAACAAGATCAATTCCAAGATTTGTTGGACTAAAGGTATGATATCCTTTCGCCATAAGTCGTGGAGAGGATTTTTGTCTGCAATAAAGTTTTTCCATGAGTTCATCAAGTTGGCCAAAATGCCTACTGCGATTAGCCAGGGAATCAACACTAATAAAAATAAACTTAATTGTTTGACAATTGCCCAAGCAAGGGTTATGTAGCCCATTAGCCCCGAAATCGAAATCGCTAAAATGGTGAGGGGCACAAATAGGGCAATGAGGCTAATCACGAAGCGCCAATAAGCGCCAATACGTTCTCGTAGGTAGGTAAGTATGACTTTACGTATTCGCAGGAGGGGTAGCACCAATAAAAATAACAAAGTCATGAATACGCTGTCGATGAATTCAATGGCCTCAAAGGGTAGGATCAGCATTTTCTCTTGGGGTTCAACATGTACCAGTGCGGTGATGATGGTTAAAATACCCAGAAAAATGATTCTCCAACGTAGTTGCTGATAGGTTTTGGGATCAAGTTCTGCTAGCCATAGCCAAAACCAGTTCAGGATAAATTTGCCTGCTAACCATGTTAACAAGACAATCAAAGTGATTGTCACTGTTAATGGATTCGGTTTTATTAGAAAGAGGAGCAGTAAGCCCACACCAACTATTGCAACGGTGAGAGGGTTTAAGTGTAAAAGGCGTGATCCTAACAAATTGAGTGGTTCATGATCTTCGATTGAGGCTTTGATTCTTTGTCCTAACCATAGCATTATGCCCAGCACGAAAGCTAACCAAATAAACATGATAAAGCCGATGGTGTACCAGCGTTGTGTATCTATTTGTTGAAAGGCTTGCATGAAACCGTGTCCTGCAAATTTCAATTGTTCTATAAAAAGCGTATAGCTTTGAGCAATTTCTCCAAATAGACGTTGCCATCCGGGTGTGTTGGTAGGTAATTGTCGTTGTACCAACAAGCCAAGGAGCCTGTGTTTTTGATAAGCTTTTTCGCGCTCAATCAAGATTTCTTGCGCTTTGGCTTGCAAGGCCGGTAAATTATTCAGCTCCTGTTGCATACTGTCTTTGAGTTTGGCCACAATTTTTTGAGCTTGTGCGCTTTTGGCTAGTATTTTTTGTTCCCTTTCCAAGAAGGTTATTTTGTCTTGCAGTAATTTATGCAAGGCATGAATATCTTCTAATAGGTGATTAACAGCTTTCACCGCACCCAAACGTGTGTCAAGTTGCTCCTGAGAAAAAACCTTGTTTTTTGGTTGTTCTGCGATTTCCCATTGCGCTAATTGTTTTTGTATTTGGTGAGTCTCTAATTGACGCTCTATTTGTTGATACCGTTCATTGGCTTCTTGAATTTTGATTTTCAACAGTTGGTGTTGTGCCACGTACTCTTCTGAGTGAGGCATTTTGTTTAATTCCCATTGCAAATAAGCAACACGCGCCATCTGGCGTTGTTGTTCTTTTTGCAAATAGGCTTCTAAGTCTAGCTTTTGACGCTCAAAAAGTACGGGTTGCAATTGTGCATGCAGTTCTGTGGCGAGTTGTAATCTTTTTCCCGCCAATTCAACGCGCCGATTGATGATTTCAAGCGTTTGTTCTTCAAATGCCACCATTTTTGTGAGTCGCTCGACGTGATTGTCTTGTTCTGAAATCCTTTTTTCTTCGATTAGTGTCGGTTCCTCCGTTGATTCACGAAGCGCTTCTAGCTTGTCTTGTTGTTCCTTGAGACTTTGGCGTTGTTTTTCTAAATGGATTTCAATATTTTGGCGTTCTAGGGCAAAATTGCTGATATCAAGTTCGGCAGATTCTTTATCTAATACGGCTTGTTCAAGTATTTTGGTTAATTCTTCTACTGTGACTTGTACGCTTTTCAGAGTCGCAATTTGAATGGGCTGCTCATTTTGCGCTGTTTCTAGGGCAATTTCTTGCTCAACTGTGGCGGCTTGTGCTGCAGCTATCATTTGTGCCCGTTCTTGAAGCATTGGTTGATGAGATGCACTTTGCAATTGAATATGCCACTCAATCGCGAAAGCGGCTTCTTTGATGGCGAGCACCATTTGACCATTTAAAATGCCAAGATATTGTTGCTCTAGTTCAATAGCCTGTTGTTGTAGTGCAAGCGCTTTTTCTACCTCAGCAATACGCTGATTTTGGGCGACAGTGAGCTCAGCGCGCGGATATTGGGTCAATTCTTTTAGCGTCTCGTTAAGTTCAACAAGGCGTTCTTGAAATTGGTCCACATTCGCTTGAATCTCCTGGCGTTTAAAACGCAATATTTCTACTTTTTGATTAACCAATTGTCGCTTATTAACCGCTTCTTCCAACATGTCTGCCGTGATTTGTTCCAAAGCCGCTATTTTATCAGGCAACGATTCTTCCTCTGCTGGTAAAACAGCCTCTAGCGAGGCTTGTGCTTGTGCTATGATTGAGGCTTGTAGCTTTGAAATCATCTGTCCCCGTTCATTAACCCATTGCTGTGTCATTGCAGGTTCTGCATTGCACACGGGTATGCAGAGCAGAAGACAATATAGTATGCGTTTCATTTTAATTAATTTCTCCACATGTACATATAACACACCCCAAGCCTCTCTTGAGAGGGGTATTTTGATTCATTCAATAATTTGAACTCCAACACTAGAGATGGGTACATAGTACAAACCAATCTGTAGCAAATAGATGCTGTTATCAAAACGACAATGTTTGACTTCATCTACAACAATACCAATTTCACCTCCTTTTGGGTAATAATTACCCCAACCATTTTTTCCACCTTTCTCCTTGACCTTTGGACTGGACCATGTTAAACAATCCGTTGTGTTAATGGCTTCGTAAATTTGCCCCACATCGACTATCTGCGCCTTTTTTTGAGGCGTAGGTTGTTCGATTTCTTGTGAGGGGGAGTCAACTTCTTGTGGGGGCGTTTCAGTGTTACGATTGGGATACAGCTCCCCCTCTAAATCAGCTAACGCCTGTGAGTTAGGATTCACCAAGCGTAGACTGTCTAAATAGCGTTTAACCCTGCTTCTTTGTCCCCGAGCCAAGGCGCGTTCAGCCCAGCCAACATAACGATCTTCTATTTTTTTTAGGCCATTCAAAGCCCCAGCATTAGTGGGATCGTTTACCAATATCTTATTGTAACAATCAAAAGCCGTACCACCATTACCACTCGTCAAACGATTTGCTTGAAAATGTCTTTCACACTCGCGCAAATCGGCAGCCGCTTGAATGGGTATAAAAAAAATAAAGCTATAAAAGAGATAGCGGTACATAGTTAAATCCTTTCCCAAAAAGGATTAAGTTATATTAATAGGTTTTGTAAGTCAAGTTATAACTTAGAAATTTCCTCGAAATCTGTGTCGCTAAGGCCACCGTTCTGCCGCCACTAAGCGATTAATCAATATCGTTTTAGGCAGCCAAACCAAAATATCATCAAAGGTATTTTCTACATAGGCATCTTGTGTATAAATATTATCAATCGTGCCCCCATTTTGATCATTAGCTTGTGCATCTTTACCCAGCGAAATAACGAGGGCAATAACCCCAGAATTAACGCTTTCGTTGGTTAAGGCATTATTTTTTCTATCTCTTATTTTTAAATTGCTAGAAGTGTTAGGTGGATTGGGTAAAGGGTAGGTTGTGTATTGTGCATCAACACGATAGCGAAATGGCTGTCCCCAAGCATCGCTTTTGCCTAAAGCTAAAGTTCTCCAGGGTAAATCACCTTCAGTGTTGCAAGCATCTTCTATGCCATCATTGTCTGTGTCTGAACAGGGTAAGCGTCCATTAAGCACAGCAAAGCCTATTAATGCCTCTTTAATCGTTTCTAAAGTTTCTTGTGTGGCTTTGATTCGGTTTTTATCTATTTGCGCTGACAGTGGAATTAAGAATCCGCCTATCAGTATGCTGATGAGGAGTAGTACGATTGCCATTTCTATTAGGGTAAGGGCTTGATATTTTTTCATAGGTTGTCAAGAACTACAAGGATTACTTTTAAGAAGGGATAAGTCAAAACTGCTAAAGTTTCAATGCGCCTCATCCCAATTATCTCCTACACCAATATTCACAGGCACATCAATTGGTTCTGCCGCCTCTGCCATTGCTTCGCTCACTACTGTACTGATTTGATCTACAATAGATTCATGCGTTTCTAGCACCAGTTCATCATGAACTTGCAAAATCAATTGCACATCCAAACCACGAATCCGCTGATTTATCAACAAAAGACTTTTTTTCAAAATATCAGCGCAAGTGCCTTGTAAAGGCATATTGATAGCGGTGCGTTCTGCATGTTGTCGGCGTTGCGGATTGCGCGATTTAATGTCGGGTATATACAAGCGTCGCCCAAATACGGTTTCCACATAACCCTGCTTTTTCGCCAATTCTCGCGTTTCTTCCATATACGCTTTAACGCCCGGATAACGGGCAAAATAAATATTAATATAGCTTTGTGCCTCGCTGCGTTCAATGCCTAACTGTTTTGCTAAACCAAAGGCTTGCATGCCATAAATTAGCCCAAAATTAACCGCTTTCGCACTGCGACGTTGTTCAGCGGTTACATCATCAACACCAAAAACTTCTGCTGCGGTGGCTTTATGAATATCCTCTCCTGCTGCAAATGCCGTCAACAATTTTTCATCTTGCGACAAATGCGCCATAATGCGGAGCTCAATTTGCGAATAATCTGCGGCTAATAGACGATAAGCTTTTGGTGCAACAAAGGCTTGACGAATATATCGCCCTAAAGCAGTACGGATGGGAATATTTTGGAGATTGGGATTGGTTGAGGATAATCGCCCTGTTGCTGTTACTGCTTGTTGATAGGAGGTATGCACACGACCCGTTTTTGGATTAATCTGTTGGGGCAAGGCATCAGTGTAAGTTGATTTTAACTTGCTCAAGCTGCGATATTCTAAAATCAATTTGGGCAACGGATAATTAAGCGCTAATTCTTCTAAAACCTCAACAGCGGTGGAAGGCTCTTTTTTAGGCGTTTTTTTTAATACTGGCAAATTTAATTTTTCAAACAAAATGCTTTGCAATTGTTTGGGTGAATTGAGATTAAATTGTGTACCTGCCAACTCATACGCCTGTTTTTCAAGTGCTTGTAAATTTTTTCCCAGCTCAACACTTTGTTGATAAAGTTGCCCAGCATCCACTTTGACACCATTACGCTCCATACGCATTAACACAGGCACCAACGGCATTTCTATTTCCGTAAAAACTTGCTTGAGTTTGGGTGCTAATTGTGGATACAAAGTTTGATGCAATTGCAAAGCCACATCGGCATCTTCAGCAGCGTACGGTGCTGCGACTTTTAAATCAACTTGGTTAAAAGGCAATTGTTTTTTGCCTTTGCCCGCAACCTCTTCAAATGTGATGGTTTGTAATTTTAGATATTTGAGCGCTAAGGAATCTAAATCGTGTCGTGTTCCGGTGCTATCTAACACGTAGGATTCCAGCATGGTATCAAAAGCAATATTTTGTAAATCAATGCCATAATTAGCGAGTACATGAGCATCATATTTCATATTTTGCCCCACTTTGGGCTTATTTTCCAATAAAGGCTTTAATGCAGCTAACACTTTGTCACGCGACAACTGTTGAGGCGCTCCGAGATAATCATGAGTAAACGGCACATATGCCGCTTCTCCCGCTTGTACCGCAAATGAGACTCCGACAATTTCCGCTTCCAAATAATCCAAACTGGTTGTTTCTGTACCACAGGCAAATAGCGTCCCATCCTCAAGACGGCCTCACCATTGATCAAATTCGGCTTGAGTAAGAATAGTCTGGTATTGTTTTTCAGGCGCATCATGAGGCAATTCTGATAACCATTGTTTAAAACCCAACTCAGTCCATAATTTTCGTAACTGATTAATATCAGCAGGATTTAATTTTAATTGGGATGGCGTGTGTGACAATGGTACATCACATTTAAGCGTCACAAGTTGTCGCGTCAACGGCAAATGTGGCAACGCATCGCGCAAATTATCACCGATTTTCCCCTTAAATTGAGGCGCATTTTCCATCACAGCATCCAAACTACCATAAGTCTCAAGCCACTTAACCGCCGTTTTAGGCCCCACTTTTTTGACGCCGGGTACATTATCCACGTTATCGCCCATTAAACTGAGATAATCCACAATCAAATCAGGCGGAATACCAAATTTTTTTTGCACACCTTGCACATCTAAACGAGTATTTTTCATCGTATCAATCAACGTAACAGAGGCGTTGACTAATTGCGCTAAATCCTTATCACCGGTAAAAATCAATGTCGGCATGCCAGCAGCTTCTGCTTGTTTTGTTAAGGTAGCAATCACATCATCAGCCTCAACCCCAGTTTCCATCAACAACGGAAACCCCAACGCTTGTACCATTTCATAGACTAAAGAAATTTGTGCGACTAAATCATCAGGCGTGGGAGGGCGATTAGCTTTATATTCAGGATACAATGCATTTCTAAAAGTTTCCCCTTTCGCATCAAATACAACAGCCGCATAAACAGGATGATAATCATGCAACAAACTTTTAAGCATATTAGTCATGCCATACACGGCGCCAGTGGGCACACCCTCTGCATTGGTGAGAGAGGGGAGAGCATGAAAGGCGCGATGGAGATATGAAGAGCCATCTATTAGGATTAAGGTATTATTCATAATAAAATTTGCGCAGAAAAACTGTAAAACAATATAAACGGTTGAAACATCAATAAGTCATCATTATATAATGTTGGTTTTGCTTTTCAATGCATGCGTGGCAAAGCGGCCGCGAAGCACTCCAGTTGAATTTTTTTGGAGTGCTTCGCGGCCGCTTTGCCTTGCGTTAAATTTCTATTCATTTTTTTATGTAAAACAGATGAAAAAAATAACACTCATTTTTCTGCTCCTAGCCCACCCCCTCTATGCAGTAGATAGCAACCCCACCGATTTTGATAATCCAGCTGAAGAGCAACGCTTTTCGGCACTCATAGAGGAGCTACGTTGCGTTGTCTGTCAAAATCAATCCGTTGCAGATTCTAATGCTGAGTTGGCGCAAGATATACGTGATTTGGTTCGCGAGAAAATTCGTGAAGGGCAAACCGATGAAGAAATCACCGACTTTATGGTCGAACGTTATGGCGATTTTGTCTTGTATAATCCCCCACTCAGACCAAAAACTTATGTGTTATGGTGGGGACCCTTGGTGTTGGTGCTGATAGCATTTCTCGTGTTGGTGTATTTTATTCGCCGCCACGCACAAACCACAGCCACGCCGCCCACTCTCACTGACGAAGAACGCAAAAAAATCAAGCAAGCGCTTGAAAAATAAGGAAAAATTTATTATGCTAACATTCGGGACCATTGCCGCTGTTTTGATGATACTCGCCATCGCTTTTGTTGTGCCACCGTTGCTGAAAAAAAATCCGTCAGCCAGCGATGTTGATCGCAACACGCTGAATGTTGCCATTTACAAAGAACGCATTGCGGAATTAGAGCAAGAAAATCTAACACCTGAGCAATTGGCACAGGCTAAACAAGAATTGGAGAAAACCCTCGCCCAAGATTTAAACAATAACGCAGCACCAGCGCCTCAAGCGCGTGCCCGTTGGGCAAGTGTTGTTGTTGCAATTGGTATTCCCGTTTTGGCGATTGCAGGCTATTGGCAATTGGGAGCATGGCAATTACTCACACTTCCCCAAACCCAAGCAACACATAACCAGGATGGGGGTATGCCTGCTAACTTTGATGAAATGGTCAACAAATTAGCCGCTCGTTTGCAACAACAACCCGATGATGTAGATGGTTGGCGCATGTTAGCACGTTCATACATGTATCTAAAACGCTATAACGAAGCGGCGCAAGTTTACAATAAATTGTTGGCTTTAGTTGGGGACCAAGATCCACAATTATTGAGCGATTTAGCCTTTGTGTTAGCCATATTGAACAATAACCAATTTGCTGGACAACCGACGATATTACTCAAAGCCGCTTTGGACTTAGACCCTAATCATCAAGAAGTCCTATGGTTCTTAGGTTTAGCTGCCGAACAAAAAAAGGACTACACTGCTGCTATTGGGTATTGGCAACGTGCTCTGCAAGTACTCTCCTCAACTGATGTAGAAGGGCGACAAGCGTTGGAAGCGCGTATTGCTGAGGCGCGTAGCCAGCTCGATGACGCCCCAGCGCTACAAGAAATGCCATCTGTTACACAAACTGATAGCACAGATTTTGCCAAAATTGAGGTGCATGTGAGTTTGGATCCCACATTGCAAGATAAGGTGAAACCTAACGATACATTATTCATTTACGCACGCGCTGTAAAAGGTCCACCGATGCCGTTAGCCATTGAAAAAAAATCTGCCAGTGAATTGCCTATTACTGTGACACTGGATGATAGCATGAGTATGATGCCATCTATGAAATTATCTAGTTTTCAAGAAATTATGGTATTAGCAAGAATATCAAGCAGCGGCTCAGCCATGTTGCAATCTGGCGACTTGCAAGGACAAGTGAGTCCCATTGTTTTAGGTAAACAAGATAAGGTGGAAGTTGTGATTAATCGAGTTACGCCGTAAGATTTTGGAGTCCAAGATTTTTCTTGGACTCCAAAATCTTGCGTACAACCCCTTCAACAGGATTTAAATACAAATGATTGATATAAAAAACAAAAAAACAGGAGAGATATTATTCAGCGTTTCTGGTGACACCCTGAAAGGGGCAGACTTGCGTGAAGCCGATTTAACAGAGGCAGATTTGAGCAAGGCTGATTTACGCCATGCTGATTTGTCCCATGCTGACTTATCCCATGCTAACCTTGAGCATGCACAATTGCAACAGGCCAAATTAATTGGAACACAACTTGCTCACGCTAAGCTCGATTATGCCGATTTGAGTGATGCGCTATTAAGTGAGGGAACACCATTTAGTGGTGCTATTTTACATGAAGCGGTATTGCACCATGCCAAATTGGGAGGTGCAGATTTGCGTTATGCAGATTTACACCAAACAGATTTATCTTATGCTGATTTATCAAAAGCTTTTCTCCAAGGTGCCGATTTGCAGCAAGCCAATCTGAGATGTAGTCGTTTATGTGGTTCCATGTTTGTTGATGCGAATCTGAGTAACAGCGATTTAAGAGAAACCGATTTATGTGATGCACACTTAAACAGTGTCAATTTAATGAATGCCAATCTCGGTGAAGCCTTCCTAAGTGGTGACAAAGATTCTAACCCAGCTACCTTAAAAAGAGCCAATTTAACACGCGCCATTTTGGTGGGTGCTCGTTTAAGTCGTGTCGTGTTAAAAGAGGCTAATCTTTACCATGCGGATTTACGTGGTGCGGATTTATCTTATGCAATGCTCGGTGGGGCACATTTACGTCGTGCAAATGTAGAGGGGGCAAATTTTACCGGAGTGGAGCTCGCCACGGTGATTATGGATTTTGCCAATTTTTCCAAAGCCAAAAATGCCGATATTCCATCTTATAAAAAAAATTTACGTTGATTGTATCAAACTCCTTGAAAGATAAATGAATTTTATGGTATTTTGGAGTCCAAGTAACCTTGGACTCCAAAATACCACAATATTCCTGCACAGGTAGTTAAGGACTGCATTCCTAAAAATCTTAGTACAACGGATGTATGGGAATAAACGGATTGATGTGTGCCAATTTTGGAGATTTTGGGCTAACAGCAACGAACCAAATAAGTGCGTAACATTAAGGAGTCAATTATGAGACATTTTAGCTCCTATGGACCAGTCAATTGCAAAGCTGACAAGAGCCAAAATACAAATTAGCTGATAACACAGCCGTTTCTTTGCGCCCATAATGCAAAAATGAATCCACACCGCCAAATCTTGCAACATGTAACTGCAATTCTCTTATTAACTGATGTTACGCACTTTTGTTCCCATTTGTGCAAAGCGCCGCTTTGCACAAGGTTGCGTAACATCAGTTAAAAATTTGAATATTAGCTTGTGTCTTCAAATCGCTCATATATTGTTGCATCAATTGGTTTTGCAACGTTGCTTTGATTCTGTCCTTAACACTTTCAAACGGGGGCAAGGCAGAGCGAATGTCATCCACTTGGATAACATGCCAGCCATATTTACTTTTGACTGGGGTTGCTGTGTATTGTCCTTTTTCCAATTTCTCAACAGCTCGCCCAAAGCTTGGCACAACTTTTTGCTTGCCAACCCAGCCCAATTTACCATTCTTTTTTGCTGAGCCAATATCGATGGATTTTTGCTTGGCCAATTCGCCAAAAGCTTTACCCTCATCTAATGAGACAATAATGGCTTTTGCCTCCTGTTCCGTTTTTAGCAAAATATGCCGAACTTTGTAATCTTTAGGAACGTTGATGTGAGCCATTTGTCTATCATATTCGCTCAGAAGCGTGGCATCATCTATCGGATGTTTTTCCAAATAGTCGTGCATACTGATTGCCATTAATAAACTATCCCGCAGATAGTTGATTTTCTTCAGAAATTCAGGCGCTTTATCAAGCCCCTTTTTAAGCGCATCCTGCTTAAGCAATTCACGCCAGATCATCTCCTCAACCAGCGTCTGTTTTTCAACCCTCTCATGGCTCCGGGCTTGTTTAGCACGTGCCTTGATGTAATCATCATAATCCTGTTGCGTAATGCTTTTACCATTAACCACTGCCACAGGATCGGTGGGACCCGCATGAACATTTAGGGAAACTAACAAAGCACCAGATAACAAACAAGTACTGGTTAAATGTTTAAACAACATACCAATCTCCTTGATTTATTGTGAAAATTCAGTTGGAGTTTGCGCATTGATACTTAACGCATGAATAGCAGTATCCATCAACTCATCGACTGCGGCATAAACTATGCGATGACGTTGTATCAAAGTTTTTCCAACAAATTGAGCGCTAACAACTGTCACAGCAAAATGTCCCCCCCCCTCACGCGCCCCCGCATGTCCCGCATGTTTGTGGCTTTCATCAATCACTTCTAAATGAGTGGGCGCCACAGCTGCTGTCAGCTTTTCTTTAAGCAAATCTATAGTATTACTCATGGCAAGACCTTTTTAAAGGGTTTAACAGTGACTTGGGCATAAACACCTGATTCATTATATGGATCAGCCTCTGCCCATGTTTGTGCCTCTTCTAGCGAGGCAAATTCTGCCACAACTAAACTTCCCGTAAACCCAGCCATACCAGGATCAGAGGCATCAATGGCAGGATGTGGTCCCGCCAAAATTAAACGCCCTGTGGCTTTAAGGGTTTTTAAACGCTCTAAGTGAGCTGGACGAGTTTTGAGGCGTGTTTCCAAGCTATTTGGAACATCCTCACTGATGATGGCATATAGCATAATTATTAGTTAATTTGAGGAGTTTGAAAATTTATTACAACTGCACCTTTCGCCTCAGCCACAATGCTGTCAAAACGCGCCTCTAGGGCATGATTAACGCCCCGTAAGCCTGCCACGACTTGTTCTGCCCAGTCTATGTATTCTTGGCAGCGTTTTAGCGACCAATTTTTAGGAGGCGAATTGGCAATGTTATAAACATTACAAATTTTGTCAGCCAATTTCAGTTGTTTTGCACGTGTTGATATGTGCGGAGCATGTTCAATTTGCAATGCTTTGCGTTGTAATTTGGGCAAACGTTTATCATCAGTCACTTCTTGCACCAAAGCCAATACTTCAGCACCAAACTGATTTTGAATTTCTTCAGGCGTTGTATTAGTGTCCTCAAGCGTGTCATGTAACAATGCCCCAGTTATTGTCACCATATCGCGCACTCCCCCTATTTGCCACAAAGTGTCTGCGACTTCAATCGGGTGATTAATGTAGGGGGTCGCTTCACGATCTTTGCGTTGCTGATGGCGGTGCTTAAGCGCCGCAAATTTGAGCGCAGTCAAAAATAGGCTTATTTCGTTTGTGTTAAACATCTATACTCGACTCAGGTTGTGCTTTATCATCAATGTATTTTGCGAGATAAAAGCCTTGAGCAAGCACAAAGACAATAGTCAAACCCATCATGCCAAACAGTTTAAAATTGACCCAAGTGTTTTCCTCAAAATTATAGGCGACATATAAATTAATCGCACCCATGCTGACAAAAAAGAGCACCCATGCGATATTTAGATGCGTCCAAACGCGTTGCGAAGTGAGCGTTATTTGCCCACCCAACATCCGTTGTAACAAGTTTTTGTTGCCAATGAATTGACTACCCAAAAACACAATAGCAAATGCCCAATTAACGATGGTTGGTTTCCAGTAAATAAAGGTGGGATCCTGTAAAAACAATGTCGCTCCCCCCAATAGCAGCACCAATACCAAAGTTACTAGGTGCATTTTTTCAACACGGCGATGTTTTAGCCAAAACCAACCCACTTGCGCCACAGATGCAACAATGATCACAGCTGTGGCAACATAAATGCCATAGAATTTATAGGCAATAAAAAAAAGTAAAATGGGAAAAAAATCAAACAAAAATTTCATGGGTAGTCCAATATTAATTTAGTCAACTGTGGGGTTATTATAGCGGATTTATTGGATTTATGACAATTTGGAGGATCATATACCGTGCACCGTCATAAATTGCGCGTTTTCCGATTGCGTTCATAATTGTTATACTCGATGTTCAAGTTAGTTAATTAGAATATTATGATATTTTAATAAAAAT